>JBKBOF010000134.1:0-8058 GCA_046294955.1 Paracoccaceae bacterium | reverse complement strand
GTGCCTGCGGTATCGCGCGAGGTGCCATTCGGGTGCGGCCCGTTGCGTTGCGCGATGCCAGCCTGATCCTGACCGAAGTGCCAGGGTTGCCGGCAAAGCTGGCCATCAAGGGGCGCGAAGCCGTCGAGGGTCGATTGCAGGCTCTGGGGATGACCTTGGCCGATTGTGTCACGGTTGCGCATGACGAGACGGCGATTGCGGCGGCGCTTGGGTCTGCCAAAGGCGCGATGGTGCTGATCCTGACCGGTTCGGCCACGTCCGATCTGTTTGATACCGCGCCGCAGGCGGTGCGCCGCGCCGGGGGACACGTGGCCCGCTTCGGGATGCCGGTAGATCCGGGCAACCTGTTGTTTCACGGCACGTTGGGCATGCGCCCGGTGATCGGTTTGCCGGGCTGTGCGCGCAGTCCGGCGCTGAACGGGGCCGACTGGGTGCTGGAACGGCTGGCCTGCGGTCTTGCCCTGACGGATGCGGACATCGCGTCAATGGGGGTCGGCGGCCTGCTGAAAGAGATCCCGATTCGCCCGCAACCCCGCGAGCGCCGTCCGGCTTAGGCGTTTGGTGCCATGAATGGACGGAAAACGGGGGCCAAAGGCCCCCGCGTTGGTCGGATCATGCACAGAGCCTTACTTTGGCCCGATCATCATGACCATCTGGCGGCCTTCCAGCCGGGGCATGGACTCGACTTTGCCATTGTCACCGACATCGGCGGCAACACGGTTCAGGAGTTCCAGACCAAGCCCTTGGTGTGCCATCTCACGTCCGCGGAAGCGCAGGGTGATCTTGACCTTGTCACCCTCTTCCAGAAACTTCAGCACCGAGCGCATCTTCACATCATAGTCATGCGTGTCGGTGCCGGGACGGAACTTGATTTCCTTGATCTCGATGATCTTTTGCTTTTTGCGCGCCTCGGCTTCGCGCTTTTGTGTCTCATACTTGAACTTGCCGAAATCCATGATCTTGCAGACCGGCGGTTCGGCGTTCGGGCTGATTTCGACCAGATCGAGGCCAGCCTCTTCGGCCATGGCCATGGCGCGGGCGGGCGTCACGACGCCGACATTCTCGCCATCCGCACCGATAAGGCGGATTTCCGGGCTGCGGATACGATCATTGATGCGCGGGCCGGTGTCACGTTGTGGCGGGGCGTTGTGGGGTCTGCGGGCTATGGTGTGCGTCCTTTGGTGGTTGACTCAAGCGCACGCAAGATAGACGGCCCGCGTCTTGGGTTCAATGCCATTCGTTACGCGACAACCCCGGAAAACGCCCAAGATTGGGTGGAATTCTGCGCTTTGTGTCCAAATCCACGCTGCGCTGCAGCAACGGGTCTTTTCAATCGATATGTCAAATGCCATATGGGCGCCACAACCGGGCGGGACACCCGGAGATGGGAGTATTGAAGATGAACAAGAGTGTGATCATCGGCGCAGTCGTCGTTCTGCTTGCTGCGGGTGGATATTATCAATTCAGCTATGTGCCTGCTCAGCGGGCCGCCGAGCAGGCTGCCGCAACCGCCGCTGCCGAGGCAAAAGCCGCTGAAGAGGCAGCTGCCGCCGCTGCCGCCGAAGCTGAAGCTGCGGCCAAGACAGCCGCAGAAGAAGCCGCAGCTGCGGCCGCTGCGGTGGCCGAAGGCGCTGCTGCTGCGGTGACAGAGGCCGTTGAAGACGCTGCCGCTGCTGCAACCGCTGCTGCCGCTGCTGCAACCGACGCTGCTGCCAGCGCTGCCGTTGCCGCGACCGACGCTGTCGAAGGTGCCGTCGCCGCAGCGACCGATATGGCAACCGATGCCGCAAATGCCGCAACCCAAGCAGCCGAAGGCGCTGCCGATTCCGCTACTGAAGCTGCTGCAAGTGCGGCAACTGCGGCTGCGGCTGCGCTGGACCCGGCCAACTTCAATGCTGATGCGGTAAAGGGGCTGATCGACAGTGCCGCCTTGGACGATGCGACCAAGACCACGCTGAAATCGGCCTTGGACGCTGCGTCATCCAACCCGGCACTGGTTGAAAGCGCGATTGCACGGGTCAAGACGGCGCTTGGCCTCTAAGTCGGTCCGTCAAAACGACAAAGGCCGCGCAGGGTTGCGCGGCCTTTTTTATTGCCTGACCGGACGTCAGATACCGTCGCCGACAAAGGCCTTTTCGACCACATATTCCAACGGTTCAGAATTGGCGCCTTCGCGCAGGCCAAAGCCTTCGAGGATGGCTTTGACGTCAACGTTGAACGCCAGCGACCCACAGACCATGGCTCGATCATTCGCCGGATCCATCGGCGGCAGACCAAGATCGGCAAACACCTTGCCCGACGACAGGTTGTCGGTCACGCGGCCCATGTGGGGAAAAGGTTCGCGCGTGGTGGTGGGGTAATAAAGCAGTTTGTTGCCCACCAGGTCGCCGATCAGCGGGTCATCCTTCAGGCTTTCCACCAACTGTCGGCCGTATTCCAGTTCCGCGACCGCACGGCAGGTGTGCATCATGATGATCTGATCGTATTTCTCATACGTCTCTGGCTCGCGCATCAACGATGCAAAGGGGGCGATCCCGGTGCCGGTGGCGAGGAACCACAGCCGTTTGCCCGGCAACAGCGCGTCATGCACCAGCGTGCCCACGGGTTTGGGGCGCAATATGATCTCGTCACCCACCTGAATGTGCTGCAAGCGGCTGGTCAGCGGGCCATCGGGCACCTTGATCGAATAGAACTCCAATTCCTCATCCCAGGCAGGTGAGGCGATGGAATAGGCACGCAACAGCGGTTTGCCGTTGTCACCCAAAAGGCCGATCATCACGAACTCGCCCGACCGGAATCGCAAACTGCGCGGGCGTTCCACGCGGAACGAAAACAACCGGTCGGTCCAATGGGTAACGGCTGTCACGCGTGCTGCATCGGGCAGATGTGGTTTGACGGGGGCGGCGGCGGGGCTTGCGTCGGTCATCAGGGTCACTTCGGTCATGGTGTGTCTGTCCGGCGATACACCGGCACAGTCCTTCTAGCGTTGATCCAGATCAGAAGAAAGTGGCGGGGTGGCTCAGGCGCGAAGGCGGGCCTGATAGTTGTGTGCTTGCCAATCAGCGCGGAACACCCATTGTGCGGCAGGCTGGCGGGCGGCCAGATCGTCGGGAATTTCCACCGAGTCGAACCCGACGCGCCGGACCATGGCGTATTGGTCGGCAATCACCGGTCCGATGGCGCGCAAGGCTCCGGTGTAGCCCATCATCCGCAATCGGCGCGCGATGGTAAAGGCGCGGCCATCGCTGAAGGCGGGAAAGGAAATGCGGATCAGCGACAGACCGTCCAGATAGGGTTCCACCGCCACCGGATCGTCGGTCTGGGTCAGATCCAGCACGCCCTGATGATCGGCTATGCTGTCCAGTGTCACTGCTGTGACGGGTGCGGCGGGCGCAAAGCCCGTATCGGTCACGATCACGCTCATGCGGCGGTGTCCTTTGTGATGCGAACCGGTTTACCATCGATGAAATGGATACCACATTCTGTTTTTTTCGTTCCACGCCAACGGCCTGAACGCGGATCTTCACCCGGCTTCACCGGACTGGTGCAAGGGGCGCAGCCGATGCTGGGATAGCCCTTGGCGACCAACGGATGACGCGGCAGGCGGTTGTTGATGATGTAGTCTTCAAGATCCTCGCGGCCCCAATGCGCCAGCGGGTTGACCTTGATGCGGGTGTCGCCCTCGGCCTCGAAGAAATCTACCACTGCGCGGGTATTGCTTTGATACCGCTTGCGGCCGGTGATCCAGCCGTCAAAGCCTGCCAGGGCACGTTCCAACGGCTCCACCTTGCGCACGGCGCAGCAGGCATCGGTATTGAACTGGTGCAGGGTGCCGTCAGGGTCTTCAAACGCCACCCGCGGTTGTGCGGCGCGGATGGTGCGCAGGTCACACAGATGCAGCGTCTCGGCCAGCATGCGCTGATAGTCCAGCGTTTCGGCAAACAGCATCCGTGTGTCGATGAACAGGACCGGAGTCTCTGGCGCAATCACGCTGACCAGATGCAACAGCACCACCGACTCCGCGCCAAAAGACGATACCAGCGCCACACGGCCCAGATCATCGTCGCGCAAACTGTGTTCCAGCACGGCGGTCGCGGAATGGTGCCGGTAGCGGGCATTCAGCGCCGCCACCCGCTCCGTCACCGGGCCGAGGTGCAGATCACGCGGCATCCCGGGCGCTTTCATGGTCGTAAAGGGCTGCCCTGAACGGGTCCATGCCGACACGGCGGAACGCTTGCAAAAAGCTTTCCTCCGGCGTTTCACGCTCCGCCAGATAGGTGCGCACGATGCGCTCCACCGCTGGCACAATCTCGTCATAGGCAAAGCCGGGTCCGGTCTTGTCGCCAATCGCTGCCGTTTGGGTGCCATCGCCGCCAAGGGTGATCTGGTAATTCTCTACCCCGGCCCGATCCAGCCCCAGAATACCGATATGCCCCACATGGTGATGCCCGCAGGCGTTGATACAGCCGGAAATCTTGATCTTCAACGGTCCCACCTCATGCTCCAGATCCAGCGCCTTGAACCGTTCTGCGATCTGGGTGGCGATGGGGATCGAGCGCGCGGTGGCAAGGGCGCAATAATCCATACCGGGGCAGGCAATGATGTCGGAGATCAGCCCGACATTGGCGGTGGCAAGACCCAGCTGCGACAGTGCCGCATGAACGGCCGGCAGATCGGATTTGTGGACATGCGGCAGGATCACGTTCTGTTCATGGCTGATGCGCAAGTCGCCATGGCCATAGCGCTCGGCCAGATCGGCCATGCCCCGCATCTGATCCGATGATGCATCGCCCGGCGTCTGGCCGTGGGCCTTCACGCTGATCGTGACGATGGCGTATTGGTCGTTGCGGTGCGGGGCCAGGTTGGTATCTACCCATGACCGGAACACCGGGTCGGCCTTGTAGAACGTGTCATAGGCATCCACCGGCGCGCTGCGGAAGGCGGGTGGCGCAAAGGCCCCGCGAATGTCGTCCAGCAGAGTTTGATCCGCGCCGCCGAACAGGGGGCGCAATTCGGCAAACCGCTCTTCGATCATCCGGGAAATTTCTTCTTTTCCAGTCTCATGCACGGTTATCTTGATGCGGGCCTTATACTTGTTGTCGCGCCGTCCGAGCGTGTTGTAAACCGACAGCACCGCCTCGACATAGGGCAGCAGATCTGCCACCGGCAGGAAGTCGCGCACGGTATGGGCGATCATCGGGGTACGGCCAAGACCGCCGCCCACCATCACCTCGAACCCGGACTGGCCCGCGGCGTTTTTCACCATCCGCAATCCGATATCATGCGCGCGGGTCACAGCGCGGTCATTGGGGCTGCCGGTGATGGCGATCTTGAACTTGCGCGGCAGGAACTGGAATTCGGGGTGGTCGGTGGACCATTGCCGCAACAGCTCGGCATAGGGGCGGGGGTCTTCGATCTCATCCGCCGCAGCCCCGGCAAAGTGGTCGGCGGTGACGTTGCGCACGCAGTTGCCGGACGTCTGAATCGCGTGCATCTCGACATCGGCCAAAGCCTGCAGGATCGCGGGCACGTCGGGCAGTTTGGGCCAGTTGAACTGGATGTTCTGGCGCGTGGTGAAATGGCCGTAGCCCTTGTCCCATGTGTCCGCAATCATCGCCAATTGCCGCATCTGGTGCGGGTTGATCGTACCGTAGGGGATGGCAATTCGCAGCATGTAGGCATGCAATTGCAGGTAAAGCCCGTTCATCAGGCGCAGCGGGCGAAATTCGTCTTCGGTCAGGCTGCCATCAAGACGACGCGCTACCTGCTGGGTGAACTGGGCCACGCGGGCGCGCACGAACGACTCGTCGAAATCGGAATAGGAATACATCTCAAGCCCCAAAATTCGCAGGGAAATCGGCTTGCTTGCCATGGTCATAGTTGGACGGGCCACGGGTTCGGAACGCCTCGCGGAAGTGCACCGGCTCCGGTCCCTTTGGTCCGGCCTTTGCATCGGCCAGATAGGCGCCGACCACCAGCAATTTCTGGGCCGATGCGTGCAACAGCCGTATCTGGGCATGAGCCTCGTCTTCGATCAGTTCCGCCTCGTGGTGGTGTGGGGACCACTGATCATCGGTGGTCAGGTAAACCACATCGCCTTCGCGCAGGCGGTTGGCGGTGACGACCTTGGGGGTGAAACGGCGGCTCATGCTTGGGCTTCTTTCAGCAGGTCAAGGGAAAGGGCGGCAGCGCGTGGCGCAAGGCCGAAGAGAATGACCGCAGGGCCATCACACGCAGCGATCGCCTCGGGCACTTGGGCCAGAGAGGTGCCGATGATGCGTTGGTCTGCGCGGCTGACGTTTTCGATGATCGTGATGTCGGTGGCAGGGTCCGCGCCGTGCATCATCAGGCGGCCTTGGATGAACCGAGCGGATTTCTTGCCCATGTAGATCGCGGCCACCTCGCCCTTGCGGGCAAAGCCGCGCCAGTCCTGTTCGGCAAAGCCCTGCATGTCGTGACCGGTGATGATGCGCAGCGACGCATTGCGCCCGCGCCGGGTCAGACTGTGGCCGATCTCGGCTGCAGCAACGGTTGCTGCGGTCAGGCCCGGCACAATGCGGAACGACAGGCCAGCGGCCGCCAATGCGTCGATCTCTTCGTCCAGTCGCCCGAAAATACCGCAATCGCCGCCCTTCAACCGCACCACACGGGCCCCGGTCCGGGCATGAGCCACCAATGTGGCGTTTATCGTGGCTTGCGCCGTGGACGGGCCAAAGCCTTCCTTGCCCACGTCGATCCGGTGGGCTTCGGGCGCGATCAGCGCCAGCACTTCGGGGCCGACCAGACGGTCGTGGACCACCACCTCTGCCTCTTGCAAAGCGCGCCATGCACCCAAAGTCAGATGCTTGGCAGCGCCTGGCCCTGCGCCGACAAATGTCACAACCGACGGCAGGGGCTGGGAATGATGGGGCATGGCAATCCTCTTCGCTTACGTCCGCAATATAGAATATTTTCCTGTCAGCGCGCCATGGGGGCTTGAAGATAAGGACGCATGTTCCAATACTGAGCTGTTGCAGGACAAGGGTTCTGCCCATCGGGGGATTTGACGAATGGCGGCCCAACTGGACGAACTGGACCGGAAAATCCTTGCAGAATTGCAGCAGGACGCCAGCCAGTCGCTGGATGAAATCGCCCGCAAGGTGGGGTCTTCGAAAACGCCGGTCTGGAACCGGATCCGGCGGATGAAGGAACAGGGAGTCATCACCCGCCAGACCGCCATTCTGGATGCCGAGGCCTTGGGGCTGGAGGCATGTTTCTTTGTCCTGATCCGCACGTCAGAGCATGAAGCCGACTGGCAGCGCAAGTTTCTGAAAACCCTGCGCGACCGTCCCGAAGTGCTTGAAGCGCACCGCCTGGCGGGGGACATCGACTATATCCTGAAGGTGCGGGTCAAGAATGCCCGCGCCTATGACCAGTTCTATCAGGCGCTGATCTCGGAGGTGAAAATCTACAACGTCACCGCGCTGCTGAGCATGGAAGAAATCAAATCAACCACGGTGCTTCCGGTCTGACATCCTCTGCCTTGCCACACCGCAAAAGCAGATCCGCAGAGGCGGTCTGCTTTTTTGGCCAATATGCGCCATTGGTAATGCAGCTTGTCAATTTGGCAGGTTGGTGCACGAGCCAAGGTCTTGTCGCCCGCGTCGGTGTGCACCTCCCGCCAGACGTTCCACGCCCCGGGGGCTTTGGCCGATCTGCCCGAGGGCGACCCTGAGGCGGGCAAGTTGAAGGCGGGTGTGTGCCGGACCTGTCACGGCCTGAATGGCCGAGGACGCGCCGAACCCTGCCGGGGAAAACGTGATCTATATCGAGACGCAACTGAAGGCGGTCCGGACGGTCAAGCGCACACATGACATCATGTCCCCCATCACCGCCGACATGACAGACGAAGACATGCGCGCCGCCGCTGCATGGTATGAAGCCGTCACGCTGAAGATCGCTCCGGCGCGCTAGCACAATTGCCGGGAGCTGCCGCCAGCAATCCGTGCAAGGGCCGTCATCGGGCGACGATCAGGGATTGCAGCCCGTGGAAGTGATACAGATCCGCATAGGCGGGCT
>JBKBOF010000133.1:0-8078 GCA_046294955.1 Paracoccaceae bacterium | reverse complement strand
GCCCCAGATAGCGCCGTGCAGAACCGGGCGGGGCCTTGTGATAGTCGGCGGCCTTGGCTGCCTGTTGCGGATCGGCCTGCGCCTCGAGCGCCGCCAAAGCCTTTGCAGGCGTTACCATGTCTTACCCCCGGATTTCGAACCCGACCGACCCTACCGGAAAACCGGTCCGAGAGACAACCGCATCATTCACCATCACCCCGTCGACGCGCAGATAGATCACATCTTCGAATCCTCGCGAAAAAGAAGGGTAAACAGCCGAACAAGTGCTTGTCGACGCAAGTCACAGCGTCATTTTTCAGGATTTGCTCGCCGTCCAGCCTTTGCCCCGCCATGCCAGCGACTGCTGGTTCAGCACGTTCAGGTCAGTCTTTTCCGCAATGATCTGATCGCAAAGTTGCACTGCTTCCGCCGCCTGTGCCTGGCTGAGGTGCCTATACGCCGGGCGCGCGACGTAGTCATACCAAACCCCGCCACAAATTGTGTCGAGTACGATCCGCTGAAAGCAGTGATCGTTTCGAACCGGCCAGTGCCGTTTGCTGGTTTGCGCGAGGGCGGGCATGACCGTGCGGGTCAGATGCAGATACTGCTCGACGGGTGTGAGGTGGATCGGTGGCGGCAAATCGAAACTGCGCTGCATCTTGTCTTCCGGTGGTAGGATGGGTTTACGCCGATCAGGTATTGTTGGCAGAACCAAATTCACTTCGCATCGCATGCCATCCACCATAAAAACGGAACACGAGCTTACGACCGCAATCGAGATATGGCTTCATGGCTGTGAAATCCAACTGTCCCTCCAGCAGGTGTGCGACGGTGACACAACTGCACAGCGCCACTCCGCCGGGCATCAAGGCCGATGTCTTATGCTGCATGAACGGCCCCATTAGCACGGCGACCTTGACTTGTGATGCGGAAAAGACACCTCCAAGCCTATGAAAAGCCAAATCCTTGACCCTGCGACACTTGGCGAAATCATCGAGATGGCGCTTAGCGATCATGCCAGCTTCGACCAGATCCGCACTTTGCACGGGCTGGGGCCAGACGAGGTAAAGGCATTGATGCGACAAAACCTTAAATCCGGCAGCTACCGCGCCTGGCGCAGACGTGTGCGCGCCTTTTCCGACCGGCGTGAGGTTTATAAATGAAGGCTGACCCACACCCCTGGGCCTGCGATCTGTCGCAGTTGTATGCCGAGGTCTGGGTACGCCTGACCCGCGGTGTTCACGACCGGCATGCCCCGGCCCGGCACCCGACATTGGCGACTGTCAGTCCGGAAGGCAGGCCGCAGGCTCGCACGGTCGTCCTGCGCGCAGCCGACAAGGCGGCGGGCACGCTGGATATTCATACCGATCTGCGGTCAGCCAAGATCAGAGATTTGGGCGTCACACCATGGGCAGCGTTGCATGTGTGGGACGCCTCGGCCCATCTGCAACTGCGGCTGGAGGCTCACGTCACACTTCTGACCGGTCCGGATGTGGCGGCGATCTGGGCGAGCGTGCCAGCAGGGTCGCGATTGTCTTATGGCAGCACCCCGGCACCCGGCCAGCCCATCGCACAGGCGCTGGATTACACGAAAGTCGCCGACCCGGCGTCCTTTGTCATCTTGCGGCTCGCGGTGGCAACGGTAGACGCCTTGCATCTTGGCCCGCACCATCGCCGCGCCCGGTTTGACCGCGACGACGATTGGGCGGGGATGTGGCTTGCACCCTGAGATTCGAAACGCTTGAAACGGCGGCTTTCACCGCGACTGCACGCTTCAGGCTGTGGCGTTGCGCAACGCGGCCATCGCTTCGCCATCAACGATCAAGCGCACGCCAAGCGTGCCGGTCCCGGACAGAACCGGCCGCTTGCGCAGGCAGATGTCCAACGCCTCGAGCCTGGTACGGCCAACGACGATTGAGTTCTTGAGCGGCAAAGCCGATAAGAGAGCATCCCGAGAAACTCAGCAGAAAGGGGACTGCACTGTGGAAGGGCGGCAATAACATGAGCGCATTGTTTGAAGAACTCGACTATTGCCCTACGCCAATCGGCGCGCTCAGTTTGCGCCGCCGTAGGGATCTGCGCCTTGGTGTGGATGTCTGGGAGATCATGCTTGGCGAGAAATTCCTGATGACCAGCCATTTCACGGCGTCCGAGGTGGCACTTGGCCAGCTTGGTGTCAGGGCTTGCAGGGGTGAGGCCCTTGACGTGGTGGTGGGCGGGCTCGGTCTTGGCTACACGGCAGAAGCCGTTCTTGCCGAAGGTTCGGTCGCTGACCTTATAGTGGTCGAATACCTTGCCCCCGTCATCGAATGGCACGAAACCGGGATTCTGCCCATGGGAACCCGGCTGCCGAGTGATCCGCGCTGTCGATTGGTCGAGGGAGATTTTTTCGCGATGGCTCAGGGTGATGGGTTCGACCCTGACAAGCCCGCGAGGCAGTTCGACGCGATTCTCGCCGATATCGACCACGCCCCCGACCATCTTCTCGACGCGCGCAGCGACGGCTTCTACCAGGTAGAGGGCCTGCGATCCCTGAAGCGGCACCTGAAACCCGGAGGCATCTTCGGTCTCTGGTCGAATGAGGTCACGGACCAGCGGTTCCTCGACAGGCTGAATGCGGCATTTCCAGAGGCGTGGGCTTGCCCTGTGACTTTTGACAACCCGCTCACCGGACGGCCGTTTACCCAGACGGTCTATCTGGCGCAAACCGAGGTGGCATGAGCCCGATAAACCCGCAGACCCAGCGCGCACCCGAAGTTCTCGGCCTTTCCTGCCCGGTCTGTGCGGCGTCGGCGGAACCGTTCCTGTCTGTTGACGGGCATGACTACTTTCGCTGCCTGACATGTCGGACTCGGTTTCTTGATCCCGCGCAGCACCCCGCGCGCGACGCGGAATACGCGCACTACCTCCATCATGAAAACGACCCCGACGACCCACGCTATCGCCGCTTCCTGTCCAAGCTTGCGGAGCCGCTGCTGGCACGCCTTGAAGCTGGCTCGCGCGGGCTTGATTACGGCTGCGGTCCCGGCCCGGCGCTGGCCATGATGCTGCGCGAGGCGGGGCACGAGGTGGCGCTTTACGATCCGTTCTTCGCGCCCGATCCGGCACCCCTGGGCGGCACTTACGATTTCGTCACCTGTACCGAGGCGGCCGAGCATTTCCACCACCCGGGCCGCGAGTTCGTCCGTCTGCGCGATCTAGTCCGCCCCGGCGGTTGGCTTGCCATCATGACCTGTTTTCAGACCGAGGATGCGCATTTCGCAGCCTGGCACTACAGAAAGGACCCGACCCACGTGGTTTTCTACCGTGAAGCGACATTCCACCATCTCGCCCGTCGTTGGGGCTGGACCTGTGACGTGCCAGTGAAAGACGTCGCACTGATGCAGCGCCCCGAGGCGCGGATATGACCACCTGGCATCACGAAGAGCGCATGAAAGCGGTGCAAGAGGTCGTGCGGAAAAGCGGATCAGCCCGGGTGCTCGACCTCGGGTGCGGCGCCGGGGATCTGTTCGTGCGGCTCGCGATGGAACCCGCCCTTGTGGAACTTGTGGGCATCGACATCTGCCGTGCGTCGCTGAACCGTCTGCGCGACAGATTGGGGACAGGCAAGCCTTCGGTGCCCTGGATCGACTTGCGCAAAGCGTCGATGACCGAGCCGACGCCTGATCTGGCCGGTTTCGATTGCGCCATCCTCGTCGAGACGATCGAACACATCGAACCTAACGCGTTGTCGAAGCTGGAGTGCGCCTTGTTCCAGACCATGCGGCCGAAAACGGTGGTGATCACGACCCCCAATTCCGAGTTCAATCCGTTGCTCGGTGTGCCGTCCTGTCGGATGCGTCATCCCGGCCACCGTTTCGAATGGGACCGGGCGCAGTTCCGTCGCTGGTGTGCAAGAGTGGCCAATGACACAGGCTACATCGCGGATGTCCACAACATCGCTGGCCTGCACCCCGATCTTGGCGGCGCAAGCCAGATGGCTGTGTTCCAGATGATCCAGCCGGACACGCAGACGAATGCTGCCTGAGGGACACATGACCGGACAAGAACCTTTGAAAATGAGCACAGAGAAGGACCTTGAGTCCGAACGACTGATGCAGTGCCTTGCGCGGATTGATGCGAACCTCGGCGCAATTGGAGTCCGGCTGACGGATTATCAGCGCGACATTCAGGCCGCCCACGATCATATGTGGGAAGCCCGGCGCGACATGGACCATATCGACAAGATCGGCATGCGGCAGTCGATCGACCAGATGATGCGGTCGTCGGATGTGCTGCGCGCGCAGGCCAAAAAGCTTGAAAAGCTGCGCAAGTCGCCTTATTTCGGGCGCTTCGATTTCCGTCGCACCGACCGCAACGAGACGGCGGCGCATTACATCGGCATCCACGATTTCCGCGATGATGAAACCCAAGAGGCGTGGGTTTATGATTGGCGCGCGCCGGTGTCGTCCTTGTTCTACGACTTCGAGACCGGACCTGCGCAATATGTAGCCCCCTCGGGCACGATCCCTGGCGATCTGCTGCTCAAGCGGCAGTTCCGTATTCGAGACGGCGTGATGGACTTCATGCTGGATGTCAGCGTGAACATCGTCGATGACGTGCTGCAGGATGCCTTGGCACAGGCCAGCGACGACGGCATGAAGAACATTGTCGCCACCATCCAGCGTGACCAGAACGCCATCATCCGCGACGCCGATGCCCACACGCTGATCATCCAAGGCGTCGCAGGATCGGGCAAGACCTCGATCGCGCTGCATCGCATCGCGTTCCTGCTTTATCGCTTCAAGGACACGCTCACTTCCTCTGACATCCTGATCATCTCGCCCAACCGGGTGTTTGCCGACTACATCGGCAACGTTCTGCCCGAACTGGGTGAGGAAACCGTGCCAGAGATCGGGATGGAGACGCTGGCCAAGCAACTTCTGGGCAGCGGCATCCGGTTTCAGACCTTCTTCGAACAGACGGCGCTTCTGCTTGAGACAGATGACGAGGCCATGAAAGCGCGGATAAGGGCCAAGGCCACGCAGGATTTCCTGCGCCAGATCGAGTCTTATGCGCAGCATCTTGAAAAGACCGCCTTCGTCGCCACTGATCTGACGGTCCGCAGGCGACCCTTGCCCGGTTTCGTGTTCGAGACGACTTGGAACCGGCTGAAGCATCTGGAAACCGCTGAACGCATTGTTGCCACGGGCAACGCGATGATCGAGCAGTTTCAGCAGCAATACGAGATTGAGTTGCGCAAGGAGGAACGCGCCGTCGTCCGCAGCGCCGTCCGCGGCATGGTGAACCGCCCGACCTTGCGCGCGGCCTACAAGGGTCTGCTCGACTGGATCGACCGACCAGATCTGTTCAAGCCGACCGGGGGAAAATTTGAATACGCCGATGTCTTCCCGCTGATCTACCTGCAATTGCTGACCGAGGGGGTGGAAAACCCCTATGCAGGCGTCAAACACCTGCTGGTGGACGAGATGCAGGATTACACGCCAGCGCATTACGCGGTGCTGGCTCGGCTGTTTCCCTGTCGCAAGACGATCCTCGGCGATGCCACCCAGTCGGTGAATCCCTACAGCGCATCGACGGCAGAGCAGATCGAAAGCGTGCTGGAAGGCGCGTGGCGGGTAACGCTGAACAAGAGCTACCGGTCAACCTGGGAGATCATGGAGTTTGCAATGACGATCTCGCCCAACCCCGATCTGGTGGCGATGGAACGTCATGGGCCAGTGCCGGATGTGCGGGTCGTGAAAACTCCGCAGCAGGCGGTGGCCCGGATCGCCGCTGCGGTGGCGGAGTTTCACGACTCCGACCACACCAGTCTTGCGGTGCTGGCCAAGACGCAAGCTCAGGCCAAACGGCTGCACAAACATCTCGCCGAGGCTGGCGTTCAGGCCCGGCTGCTGGAAGAGGGAAGTTCCGGTTTTTCCACCGGCGTCATTGTCTGCACGCCCCATCTCGCCAAAGGACTGGAGTTCGACCGCGTCATGATCCCCGATGTCAGTGCGGCGGTCTATGCCAACGAAATGGACCGGAACCTGCTCTACGTTGCCTGTACTCGGGCGATGCACCGGCTCAGCCTGATCTCGGTGGGGGCACCGTCTGACTTCCTCGAGGTGAAGCAACACGTCAATGCCTGACCGTGCGTGGGCCACATTGCAGAAAGCGGGGGCGGGGTCTGGCTTGTGCAAGGGGTGCGCTGGTCGATGGACAAATGCGGTCCTGTGACCTATACACTCTTGACGAACGAGCTGACCGAGGTCGTCGCCATGCGATGGACGGGTGGCGTGTTTACCATAAATCGTAAATCCATCGCACACGACCTGCGCCGACGAGGCAGCAGGTCGGGCTGAGCAAACATTGAACAAGGACAGCAAGTGAGCCTAAAAGTCAGCATTCAGGAGAGAGACGCGGAAGTCGTCGGAAAAGGTACGATCGATGGCGACGTCCCATTTTATTTCAAGGATCAGGGACATCGTTGGATGGTCCGGATTGGAAAAAACTGGACGATCAAGCAATTTGAACTGGTGGGCGCGTCAGTTCCATCAATTTCCGCCGCACGAAACAAGATGTACTGGGCAATCGCACAATTCCGGAACCAATCCCGAGTTCGGGCCATCAATTGAGCAAACGCGATAGCCTGTAGTTTACGAAACGAAACCTTGCCGCACGATTCCCAAGGGTGAACGAACAGAACAATGAGCGGAGGGAAGACCAGACGGTGGGAAAGATTTCGAGGAAAGCACAACCGCCAGAGATCGTCGAGCGGGAATACGGCCGCTATATGATCAAGGCAGGATTACTTCAGAATACGATTGTTGCACGGGCATTCCCGAAGCCACCGTCGAAATTTCGCCACCTTGTCGCGGAGGCTTCTGGCGAAACTGCCGATCACGCCATCGAACGGCTGATCGAAACACTCGGAGCGTTGCGTTCCGAACGCCGTTCGCTGAGACGTGACGATCCATCTCTTGCAAGCGGAGTTCCAACTTCGGATGAATATGCAGATGCCTTGCGCAGCCTGTCTCCTGGTCCGAAACTGCTGCGCATCCTTCATGACCACGCCCTGTCAGGTCGGAGGGGGTTGCGGATGGCAGACCTTGCGACGGCTGGTGAATTTGCTACCGTGCAGGATCTGCTCAGTGCATATCACAGGCTAGGGATGGATATCCTCAAGTTGGTCGAGCCTGACGAACGTCTCGACGCCGGTCTTCCGGTTGTCATGTGCGGACTTGGAGATGACGGACTGCCGATAAGCGACGTGGGCTGTCTGCAGTCGGAACTTCAGGACGCTGTCTTGCAACTTCTTGGATATGAGCGGCCGACATAAGGCCAGAAAACTGTTCAACGCACAAAAGGCGGTTAAAGTTGTTCACCTGCCCCTGCCAAAGCTATCAGACACACGAGAACAGGAGCCGTCCATGCGACGCAAGAGCCTGACCCAGTTCCTTGTCGAACAACAGCGCGAGCAGTCTGCCCTTCCGGCACAGCTGAGACTGCTGCTGGAAGTCGTGGCCCGCGCGTGCAAGCGCATCGGCTACACCGTCAACCAGGCTGGGACGGACGGCCTTTTGGGCGACGCCGGCGCAATCAATGTGCAGGGCGAAGCGCAGAAGCGGCTGGACGTGATGGCCAACGAAATCCTGCTCGAGGCCAATGAGTGGGGCGGCCATCTGGCCGCAATGGCGTCCGAGGAAATGGACACCATCCACCCGGTTCCCAACCGCTATCCGATGGGCGAATATCTGATGATGTTCGACCCGATCGACGGTTCCAGCAACGTGGACGTCGCGCTGTCGGTCGGAACCATCTTTTCCGTGATCGAGGCACCCGAAGGAATCTCGGGCCGAAACCCGACCGAGGCCGATTTCCTGCTGCCCGGACGCAGGCAGGTCGCGGCGGGCTATGCGCTTTACGGACCTCAGACCCTTCTGGTGCTGTCAGTCGGCACCGGCGTCTATGAGTTCTCGCTCGATCGCGCGATGGGGTCGTGGGAGTTGACAGGCGAAAAGCTACGCATTCCGCCCGGCTCCCGCGAGTTTGCGATCAATATGTCGAACCGCCGCCACTGGTCCGAGCCGGTACGCCAATACATCGATGATTGCTTG
>JBKBOF010000132.1:0-8122 GCA_046294955.1 Paracoccaceae bacterium | reverse complement strand
GGCCATACCGACAACACCGGTTCGGCCGCCTATAACTACGACCTGTCACAACGCCGCGCCAACTCGGTTGCCAATGTTCTCAGCCAGAACGGCGTCCCAGCCGGGCGGATCACGACCATCGGTCGCGGTTTTGATCAGCCAATCGCATCGAACGCCTCGGCACAAGGTCGGGCGCAAAACCGCCGTGTGGAAATCATTATCCGACCCACGTCCTAAGGGTCTTCCGAAATTTTCGAACCGGGCCGCCCGATCTGGGTGGCCCTTTTTGTTTGCGCTAACGATTCCGAAAAGATTCACCTTGAGAACCGTTTGCGGCGGTCATAGATTCTGACCAATCCAGTCAGGTGCCCCGTTCGATGCCGTTCATCAAGATCCAGACCGAAAAGCTGTCCATCTCTGTCGTGCGTCAGATCGAGCAATTGATACTGCGCGGCATCCTGCGCCCAGGAGAGCGGCTTCCGTCCGAGCGTGAGTTGTCGGATCGGCTAGGGGTATCCCGCCCAAGTTTGCGCGATGCCGTGGCTGATCTGCAAGATCGCGGTCTGTTGGTCAGCCGTGCGGGGGCGGGCATCTATGTCGCCGAAGTGCTTGGATCAGCATTCTCTGAAGCCTTGATCAAGCTGTTCGCCACCCATGACGAGGCGGTGTTCGACTACATCGCGTTTCGCCGTGATATGGAAGGTCTGGCTGCCGAGCGCGCCGCGCGGTTGGGGTCGGACACCGACCTGAAAGTGGTCGATGCGATTTTCGCGAAAATGGAAGCTGCCCATCTGAAACGGGATCCGACAGACGAGGCGGCGCTGGACGCCGAATTCCATCTGTCCATCATCGAAGCCAGCCATAACGTGGTGATGCTGCATATGATGCGATCAATGTATGATCTGTTGCGCAAAGGCGTGTTCTACAACCGTCAGATGATGTTCAAGAACCGGACCACGCGTGACATGCTGCTCGACCAACACCGCGCGATAAACGTCGGGCTGCAGGCGCGCGATCCGGTTGCCGCCAAAGCGGCCGTCGAGGCCCATCTCACCTATGTCGAACGGTCTTTGGCAGATCAGATCAAGGCCGACCGCAATGAAGCGATTGCTCGGCAGCGATTTGAGCACGAACAATCCCGCTGACAAAAAACCGGCCCAAGGGCCGGTTTTACGCGCTTGAAAGATAAACAGCGTCAGTGCAGTTTGGCTTCAACCTGCTTGATCGCTTCATCAATCGACGCACGTGCGCCGTCTGCCGTCCGCTGCTTGGCCAAGACATCGCCAGCGGCCGCTACGGCAACCGAAATCGCTTGTTCGCGAACGGCACGCACGGCGGCATTTTCCGCAGCGGTTATCTTTTCCTCGGCAGCAACCAGACGACGTGCGATCGACAGCTTGATGTCAGCCTTCGCTTGCACGGCGACCGCTTCGGCCTCTGCCTTTGCAGCAGCCACGATACGGTCGGACTGGTCTTTGACCTCTTTTTGCTTGCGCTCATACGATGCCAGCAGGGCCTTGGCCTCTTCACGCAGCGCGCGCGCTTCTTCCAGATCCGACTTGATTTGTGTCGCGCGTGCATCCAGCAAGCCCGTCACCTTGGCAGGCACCTTGTAGTAGATCAGGATCCCGACAAACACGAGGAACGAGATCAGTACGATGAAATCGGTGTTACGCAAGCTGAAAAACGGACCAGAGGCTGCAAAAGCCGGGCTTGCCGCAAGGGTCAGAAGGACGACGATCAATCTGGTCATGGGCTTATCCTTTCAACCGGGTGGCAACCGCCGCAGTCACACTGCGCGCGTCGGCACTTCCACCAAGCGCCGCCACCAGTTCCTTTGCGGTATCCTTGGCAACCTCGGACACCGCGTCGATGGCCCCTGCACGGATTTCTGCAATTCGGCCTTCGGACACGGCCGTCTTTGCGGCAATATCAGCGTCAGCTTTGGCCAAAGCGACATCCAGTTCCTTCTGGATCTCGGCCTTTGCCTCTGCCACGATCTTGTTGGCGTCCAGCTTTGCCTGCGCCAGCGCGTCATTGTACGCCCGCTCTGCCGCGACAGCTTTCAGTTTTAGGTCTTCGGCCGCAGCGATATCATTTGTGATCGTGCCCTGACGTTCGGCCAGAACTGCCCCGATCCGGGGCAGTGCGATCCGTGACAACACGAAGTAGATCACCACCAGAGTGACCAAGAGCCAGAAGATCTGGTTCGGCATCCAGTCGGCGCAAAGTTGGGGCATGCCAATGGCGCTGCCATTTGCCCCAACGCAGGCACCAGCATCGACAGCACCATGTGCTGCGTCCGCTGCGGTTGTTTCAGTAGCCATCTTGTCCTCCGTCGGACCCTTTGAACCCTGAAGGGGCGCCGCATTCTCGGCGCTCCCTCCTTCCGTAAGGATACGCGTTCAGATCAGACGGCGAACATCAGCAGCAGAGCAACGAGGAACGCGAAGATCCCCAAGGCTTCTGCGAAGGCGAGGCCGATGAACAGCGTGGCGGTCTGGCCACCCGCTGCGGACGGGTTGCGCAGAGCGCCCGCCAGGAAGTTGCCGGCAACGGCGCCAACGCCGATAGCGGCTGCGCCCGAACCGATGGCGGCAAGGCCGGCACCGATGAATTTGCCCATTGCGGCGGCTGCTGCGAGTTCCATGATGTAGCTCCTTACGATGGAATAGGTTGGATAGGGGACTGCCGTGCGTCAGTGGTGCGGATGCAGCGCATCCTTCAGATAAACGCAGGTCAGAATGGTGAAAACATAGGCTTGGATAAAGGCCACAAGGACCTCAAGCCCGTAGATTGCGACGATGGCAAGCACCGATACCGGCGCGATCGCCGCAATCGCTGCAAAGCCGGCAAACACCTTGATCACGGCGTGACCGGCCATGATGTTGCCTGCAAGACGGATAGAATGGCTAACCGGGCGCACGAAATATGAGATGACCTCGATGATCGCAATGACCGGGCGCAGGATGAGTGGTGCATCCGACATCCAGAACAAGCCAAGAAACGATGCACCATTCTTGACGAAGCCCAGAAGCGTGACGATGAGGAACACGCCAAAACCAAGGATTGCCGTCACAGCGATATGAGAGGTCGGCGTGAACGCCATCGGCAGCAGGCCAAGATAGTTGGCAAATAGAATGAAGGTGAACAGCGTCATGATATACGGGAAATACTTCACCCCCTCATGGCCGGTCACGTCCTCGATCATCTTGTAGATGAAACCATAGAACACCTCTGCGACCGACTGTGCGCGGGTGGGCACAATCGCGCGGCCACGGGTTCCGATCACGAAAAGCGCAACGATGCACAGCACGGCAATCGCCATCCACAGCGTTACGTTGGTCGGCGTGTACCACATCACCGGACCGTCGCCGAACAAGGGCTTTACTATGAACTGGTCCAGCGGATGGAAAACCAGAGCCGAGCCTTCGCCATGTGCTTCCGTTGCCACGTCAGTCTTCCCTCTTTTCGGCCGCATCCTGGGCCAGCCGGCGTTCCTGTACTTCCTGTGCCGACCGCATCATGGTTTTCACCCCAGCGGCCAGACCGAACCCGATGAACAGCACCAGAAACAGCGGCATGGTTCCCAAAAGGTAATCCAGCCCATACCCGATGCCGAAACCGATCAAGAGACCAGCCACAAGTTCGATAACCATCCTCCAGGCAAGTTGTGCCTGCGAATAGTCCTTCTTCATGTGGGGCGTCGGCTCGACTGTTGCCTTCGCCTTGGCAATCCGGGCCTCCAACGCCTTTAACCGAGCGTCATCGGACGGATTTCGCGGGTCGGACATCTGTCTTGCCCCCATAAAGATAGTTGACGTCGTGCTAATGTCAGAACGGCACCGAGTCAAGCAAGCAAGTCACAGATAATTTTGTATATTTATCAAATACTTGGCAATAGACGCGTCAAGGATTTTTTCACGCGTGGCCAACTTGAGGCGCAGATTTCATATTCAACTGTTCGGTTGATTTTCTGCGGCGCTCCCGTCATCAGACAAACACTCAACCAAAAGGTTGACCTTTTTCTCTGACCGTGGCCATGCTTTGCGCCATGACCGATCCTCTTTCTACCGTGTTTGCTGCCCTTGCCGACCCCACGCGCCGGGCAATCTTGTCCATGTTGCTGGAAGACGACATGGCTGTGACCGATGTGGCCGAACCTTTTCGGATGAGCCTTGCAGCCATATCGAAACATCTGACGGTTCTGACCGACGCGGGTCTTATCAGCCGCGAAAAGCGGGGGCGTGTGATCTGGTGCAAGCTGGAACCCGACGCGATGCGGTCGGCCAGCGTCTGGATGCAAGGATTCGGCCAGTTTGAACCGGTCGACCTGGATGCATTTGAACGCTTTCTGGCGGCTGAATTTTCTGACGACACGCCGCTGATCGGCGATCAGGCCGCGAACCAAGCCCCATAGACCTTGCGCAACTCTGCCTTTTGCACCTTGCCCATCGTGTTTCGCGGCAGGCTGTCAACAACCGCATAGGCCTTGGGATGTTTGAACTTGGCCAAGCTGTGCGAAACGGCGGTCTGAATTGCGGTCAGGTCAGGTTCAGCACCCTTTTGACGGGCAAGAACGGCAAAAACGCCTTCACCAAAGTCCGGATGCGGCAATCCGACGACCGCACTTTCGGCAACGCCGGGAAGGGCGTCCAGCACCTCTTCGACCTCTTTGGGATAGACATTGAAGCCGCCGGTGATGATCAGATCTTTCACCCGGCCGACAATGGTGATGTAGCCGTCGCTATCTTGGGTCGCCAGATCACCGGTGATGAACCAGCCATCCGGGCGCAATTCCTCGGCCGTCTTTTCCGGCATTTGCCAGTATCCCTGAAACACGTTGGGGCCACGTACTTCGATCACGCCCACATCGCCCGGTGCGACCTTGCGGCCATCTGACAGGATCCGCACCTCGACCCCCGGCAAGGGCATGCCCACCGTTCCGGCCTTACGGTCACCGTCATAAGGATTTGACGTGGTCATATTGGTTTCGGTCATGCCATAGCGTTCAAGGATGCGCTTGCCGGTACGGGATTCGAATTCCACATGGGTTTCGGACAACAGCGGGGCGGATCCCGATACGAACAGCCGCACATGGCCCACCAGATCACGGGTCAGACGGGGGTCGTCCAGCAGACGGGTGTAAAACGTCGGCACCCCCATCAGCGCGGTTGCCTTTGGCAGCGCGGCGATCATCTGTTCCAAATCGAATCCGGGCAAAAAGATCATCTGCCCTCCCGTCAGCAGGCTGATGTTCGACGCCACAAACAGCCCGTGGGTGTGAAAGATTGGCAAGGCGTGCAGCAGCACATCTTCCGCCGTAAACCGCCACAGGTCGGCCAGAACCAGTGCGTTGGACAGCAGGTTGTCATGGCTGAGCATTGCCCCCTTCGACCGGCCGGTCGTGCCTGACGTGTAAAGGATGGCTGCAAGATCACCGGCATCGCGCGCCACCGGGACAAAGCTGTCGTCCTGAAGGGCTGCCAGGTCAGCCAGACTGCCCGTTGCCGCGCCGGACAAACTTTCAAGACGCGCGCCATGGTTGGCACATAACTGGCGCATGGATGACATCTTCAACGGATCGCACACAACGACGCGTGGCGTCGCATTGCCGATGAAGTAATCCACCTCGGTCGGGGTATAGGCTGTGTTCAGCGGCAGAAACACCGCACCAGCAGCCACCGTGGCTGCGTAAAGCGCCAATGCTTCGGGCGATTTTGCAATCTGCACAGCCACCCGGTCCCCCGGCCGCACACCCGCAACCAGCAAGGCATTGGCCAGCCAGCACACCAAGGTGTGAAAAGCATCCGCGCTGACGATCTGACCATTGGCCAGATGAAGCAAGGGCCGCGATTGGCCGGCCAATGGTGCAAACAAGGTGTCAAACAACGGGTTGGGCATGAAGGATCCTCCGGTCACAAACACTTGTGGCATCGACGGGCATTAGGCTCAAGTCCGGCGACAATCCGTTTCCGCACTGCCTTGACCCTGGCCCCAGCTTGCCCCGTTTTCGCCGCAACCCGGCGCGATACCAACGTTATTGAAAGACACACAGTGGATCAGGAGGCCGACATGGCATTCGCAATCACCCTGCTTCAACGGTTCGGGCTGTTCGCCCCCAAGGTCGATACAACGGACGCCTTCGAAATGCGTTTAACCCGCATCGGCACCCGCGAGGCCCGTCGCGACGTGCGTGCCAGTGTGTTTGTCAGAAATCTGGTGTGACACCCGGAAGTTTCAATTCGCGCATCAGGTCACGCACTTCCTGACGCGCGGCGATGTTGGATATGTTCAATTGATCCACACCGGTATCCTTTAGATCCAGTAACGTGATACCGCGCGGGAACAATTCGCGAAAGATCACCCGCTCGGAAAAACCGGGCGACACCCGAAAGCCGATGCGCTTTGACAATTCCTCCAGTGCTGCACCAACCTTTTTCTTGTTGTGCATCTGCTGGGCACCCAGACGGTTGCGCAGCACGATCCAGTCGATCGGCTTCAAGCCTGCCTGCGCCCGCAACTGACGCGCATTCCAGACCATTTCCGAATAGATCGACGGACCCTTGACCTTGCCAGTTTCAGGATCCGTTCGGGCCAGAAGATCAAAGTCAATAAAGCTGTCATTCAGCGGCGTAATCAGTGTGTCGGCCAAGCTGTGGGCCACCTGCGACAGTCGCGTGTGGCTGCCCGGACAGTCGATGATGATGAAATCCGAAACCGGGTCCAACGCTGCCACAGCAGCCGAAAGGCGAGCATCAAAAGGGTTTTCACCCGGCGCAAGGCTGGATTCATCCACATCCGGCAGATCGCGATAGTCAGGCGTCGCAAGCGTCAGGCCGGTACGCCCCGTATAAGCGCGGCGGTTTTCGACATATCGGCCGAATGACTTTTGCCGCAGATCAAGATCGAGAGCGCCAACCCTGAGACCCTGCCGGGCGAGTGCCGTTGCAACGTGCATGCAGGTGGTCGATTTACCTGAACCGCCCTTTTCATTGCCCACGACGATGATGTGCGCCATGCCCTGCCCCCTTGCCCCGGTCGATCAACCCTTTTGGGTTCTGACCGCTCTTTTAGGCGGCTTCCCGCGCAAGGGAAAGCGCGAAGGCGTCCTCGTTTCGTTTCGATATCAGCGCTGTGTCAACCACACCGCAGATTTGCTCGTGTTGCGAGGGTGCGCAAAGAAAAAACCCCGCCGAAGCGGGGCCAATCCAGAACACATCGGAATGGGATCAGAAGCCCAGACCGGCATATTTGTTCTTGAACTTCGACACGCGGCCGCCGGTGTCCATCAGCTTGGCGTTGCCGCCAGTCCATGCCGGGTGTGCCAGCGGGTCGATGTCCAAGGCAAGGCTGTCGCCTTCCTTGCCGTAGGTCGAGCGGGTCTGATAGGTCGAACCGTCGGTCATCTTCACGGTGATGAAGTGATAGTCGGGGTGAATGCCTTCTCTCATCGGTCCGATCCTTATTCAGATTTCGGTTTATAGGTCGTATCTTCCGAGATACGTGCCGATTTTCCGCGACGGGTGCGCAGGTAATACAGCTTGGCGCGACGGACTTTGCCGCGGCGCACGACATCGATCGAGTCGATGTTGGTCGAATACAGCGGGAACACACGCTCCACGCCTTCGCCGAACGAAATCTTGCGCACGGTGAAAGAGGCCGAAATGGTGGCGCCACCTTGACGTGCGATGCAGACGCCTTCGTAATTCTGAACCCGCGAACGGGTGCCTTCGGTCACTTTATAGCCGACGCGCACAGTATCCCCGGCCTTGAAATCCGGGATGGTCTTGCCAAGCGCAGCAATCTGCTCGGCTTCGAGTTGGGCGATCAGGTTCATGGCCCTGGTCCTTTCATTTCCTGCGGTGGCTCCGCAGAGGTGAGGCAGCCTCAGAGCTCTTGGTCTTCACCGGGTCCCCATCACATTGGATGAGCCCGCCAGAGGTCAGACGTGCTTTTCTGATCCGCTTGCCGCCCCATATCGCCACCGAAGAAAGGCGGCCGGAAAATGCAAGACGGGCCCGTGGGCGATTCCACCCCGGGCCTGCCGCGTATAGGGTCTGCCACAGGTCCGGTCAAGGGCACAGGACAGTAGATAGGCGCCTCTTATGTGCGGGGCTTTTGTCCTTGCTGCCATGCCGCC
>JBKBOF010000131.1:0-8128 GCA_046294955.1 Paracoccaceae bacterium | reverse complement strand
CTTCGGTTCATCACAGGCTCCTTGGTTGTTTAACGATCTATGCTTGTCATACGGGTTTGCAGCCGACTTTGTTTCAAGCTCACGCAAAAGCGATCTGGTGTCAGCCAAACGGATTGATGCCCTTCCCCTTGAACCCCCCCGAGATATGTTCCACAACTCGCAAGAACTCGACCCCCTCGGGGCGGATATGGGCTGTGCAGGATGCTGGATCACGTGATGAAACCAACTGAAGAAATCAATGTGCGTGATGTGTTCGGCATCGACACCGACATGAAGGTGAAGGGCTTTGCCGAAGCCACCGACCGCGTGCCGGCAATAGATACGACATACAAGTTCGATCCAGACACCACCTTGGCCATCCTTGCGGGCTTTGCCTACAATCGCCGCGTGATGATCCAGGGCTATCACGGCACCGGAAAATCCACCCACATCGAACAGACTGCGGCGCGGCTGAACTGGCCGTGCGTGCGGGTCAATCTTGACAGCCACATCAGCCGGATCGACCTGATCGGCAAGGATGCGATCAAGCTGCGTGACGGCAAGCAGGTGACGGAATTCCACGAAGGCATCCTGCCTTGGGCCCTGCGCAACCCCGTCGCCATCGTGTTCGACGAATATGACGCGGGCCGCGCCGATGTGATGTTCGTGATCCAGCGCGTGCTGGAAACCGATGGCAAGCTGACACTGCTTGACCAGAACGAAATCATTACACCGAACCCCTATTTCCGCCTGTTTGCCACCGCCAACACGGTTGGCCTTGGCGACACGACGGGCCTGTATCACGGCACCCAGCAGATCAACCAGGCGCAGATGGATCGCTGGTCCTTGGTTGCCACGCTGAACTACCTGTCCCATGACGCCGAGTCCGCCATCGTTCTGGCCAAAAGCCCGCATTACAACACCGAGAAAGGTCGCCAGACCATCAGCCAGATGGTAACTGTGGCCGATCTGACCCGTACTGCGTTCATGAATGGCGATCTGTCCACGCTGATGTCGCCGCGCACCGTTCTGAATTGGGCGCAAAACGCCGAGATCTTCCGCAACGTGGGCTATGCCTTCCGTCTGACTTTCCTCAACAAATGCGACGAACTGGAACGGCAAACCGTGGCCGAATTCTACCAGCGCTGCTTTGCCGAGGAACTGCCGGAGTCGGCGGCCAGCAGGGCGATGAAGTGACATGCGCGGAGCGGTTCTGGCCTTAGTGGTAGGGACTGCGCCGGTTGCTGCCCTTGCGGCGGATGAACGTCTGCTTGAATCGGCTGACCTCTATTTTCAGTGCGCCGCGTTTTACAAAGGCGCGCTGGATGCCGATGCCTTGCCCAAGGGGCGAAGGCGAGCCGAGATTTTGAAGTCCATCGATACCGCGACCGAGGTGGCGACCGGGTTGGGGATTACCGCGCGTGAGGGACCACGGCGGATGACGCTGGACGAATTGGAAACGACGAAGCGCCGGGTTGCGGTCAAGGCTGACTATTTCGCCAGCGAATTCCGCAAGGATGGACGCAGCGCGCGGCAATGGATCGCCGAGACCTTCGCCTTGTGCGACGCGCGGATGAAGAACATCGGCGAAAGGCGCCCACAGGGCTAAAGGCTTCGACATTGCAGCAAAACGCGGCATCTATCGCACAGCCGCCGCCAGAACGCTTCATTAGTGTCGCAAGGTGGAATCCCGCCTGCATTGCCCGCCTGTGACCGGGCTGACTGGATCTTCCGCACCGCGAAACCACCCTTGCCGCCGCGCGGCCCTGATGCCATGTTCAGTCCATGAACAAACCGTCCGACAATCCCGCCGATCCGTTCAAGAAGGCTCTGGCCGAGGCCACCAAGGTCATGGCCAACGACCCGGAGATGACCGTCACCTATTCGGTGGACCCTCCGGGCATGAACCGTGACGGGGTGCGCCTTCCGCAGGTCAGCCGCCGGATGACGCGCGATGAGGTCTTGCTTGCGCGCGGCACGGCGGACGCCTTCGCCCTGCGCCGCAAGTTCCACGACGAGGCTGTATCGGCGCGCTATGCGCCCTCGGGGCAGTTGGCGCGCGACATCTACGACGCGATGGAAACCGCGCGCTGCGAGGCGGTCGGTGCGCGTGACATGCCCGGAACGGCCGGAAACATCGACGCGAAGATCGCGTATGAAGCCGACCGCAAGGGCTATGGTCAAGTGACAAGCACGCAGGATGCCCCACTGCCGGTGGCCGCAGGCTATCTGGTGCGGCACCTGGCCACGGGGCGCGATCTGCCTGCGAGTGCCGCCAATGTGATGAACCTTTGGCGGGGCTTCATCGAAGAACAAGCCAGCGATACGCTCGACAATATCGACCATGTGCTGGCCGATCAGGCGGCCTTTGCCCGCCTTGCCCGCAAGGTGATTTCCGATCTTGGCTACGGTGACCAGTTGGGGGACGACCCCGATGCACCAGACGAGGATCCGTCCGACGACGAGGCGCAGGAGGACGAGGACAGCCCGGAAAGTCAGGGCGAAGACCAATCCGAACAAGACGAGTCCGAAGCGTCACCCGAACGCAGCCAGGAAGATCAGCAGGACCAGTCGCAAGCGCAAGTCTCGATGGAAGACAGCGCCGATATGGAGCAGGGAGACGAGGCCGAATTGCCCGAAGGCGAGGCCCCGCTGGAACCGCCGCCACCTGCGCCCCATTCGGCGGCCGATCCGAATTACACGGTTTATACCACGGATTTTGACGAAGAGATTCGCGCGGAAGATTTGGCGGAACCTGCCGAACTGGAGCGCCTGCGCGCCTATCTGGACCAACAGCTTGACCCGCTGAAGGGCGCGGTCAGCCGCCTTGCGAACAAGCTTCAACGACGGTTACAGGCGCAACAGAATCGCAGTTGGGACTTTGACCTTGAAGAAGGCACACTTGATGCCGGGCGCCTGGCGCGCGTGGTGGCGAACCCGACCACGCCGCTGTCGTTCAAACAAGAGAAAGACACCGAATTCCGCGATACCTGTGTGACGCTTCTGTTGGACAATTCCGGCTCGATGCGGGGGCGGCCGATCAGCATAGCTGCAATCTGCGCCGATGTGCTGGCCCGCACGTTGGAACGGTGTTCGGTCAAGGTCGAGATCCTTGGCTTTACCACCCGTGCTTGGAAGGGCGGGCAAAGCCGAGAACGCTGGTTGGCGCAGGGGCGTCCGCAGCAACCGGGACGGCTGAATGATCTGCGCCACATCATCTACAAAGGGGCCGATGCGCCTTGGCGTCGGGCGCGGCCTAATCTTGGCCTGATGATGAAAGAAGGGCTGCTGAAGGAAAATATCGACGGCGAGGCGCTGGAATGGGCACATCGCCGCGCGATGGCGCGGACCGAGGCGCGCAAGATCCTGATGGTGATATCCGACGGGGCGCCGGTGGACGATTCGTCGCTGTCGGTCAATCCGGCGAATTTTCTGGAAAAACACCTGCGCGACGTGATTGCCATGGTGGAACGCAAGAAAGCCGTCGAACTGATCGCCATCGGAATCGGCCATGATGTGACACGCTATTACCAGCGCGCGGTGACGATCACCGATGTCGAGCAACTGGCCGGGGCCATGACCGAACAACTGGCCGGGTTGTTCGACACCGATCCGCGCAAACGGGCGCGGGTGCTTGGGATGCGAAAGGTGAGCTGAGGGGATGCAATCCTGTCAACCCAACGGGCCAAATCACCCCGTCATCCCGGAAAGAGAAAGGCAGGCCGATGTTTCAAAGCTTTGACAGCCATGCCGCGCCTGAACAGGGGGCACCCCGTCTTGCTGCGCTGCGCGAGGTTCTGGAGCGCGAGGGGCTTGCAGGTTTCATCGTGCCGCGGGCGGATGCGCATCAAGGGGAATATGTCGCGGCACGCGATGAACGGTTGCAATGGCTGACCGGGTTTACCGGCTCGGCCGGGTTTGCCATTGTGTTGGCACAGATTGCCGGGGTGTTCATCGACGGTCGCTATCGGGTGCAGGTCAAGGCACAGGTGGACCTTGCACATTTCACGCCCGTTCCATGGCCCGAAACCAAGCCGGGGCCATGGATTTGCGACCACTTGAGCGCAGGTGAGATTGGCTACGACCCCTGGCTGCACAGTGCGGACGAGATTGCCACGCTGCGGGCCGCGCTGGAGGCTGTAGGTCTGGGTCTGCGACCGACACGCAATCTGGTGGATGCCATCTGGCCGGACCAACCGCCCGCGCCTTGTGGCCATGCGTTTCCGCATCCTGACGATCTGGCAGGCGAAAGCCATGCGGACAAAAGGGCACGTTTGGCCGAAAGCCTGCGCACGGCCAAGCAGCGCGCGGCTGTGATCACCCTGCCGGACTCGCTCTGTTGGCTGTTAAACATCCGCGGGGCGGACGTGCCAAAAAACCCGGTTGTGCAAGGATTTGCCGTTTTGCACGATGATGCCAGGGTCACAATTTTCGCCGACCCAAGCAAATTCGACGATGCCACGCGGCTCCATCTTGGCGCGCAGGTCAGCTTGCGCCCACCTGCCGCCTTTGTGCCCGCGTTGCGGACGCTGCAAGGCCCGGTCCGGGTGGACCGCACCACAGCACCGCTGGCGGTCAGCGATGAATTGACCGAGGCCGGGATCGACGTCGCGTGGGGTGATGACCCCTGTCGCCTGCCCAAGGCGCGCAAATCGGCCGCAGAAATCCAGGGTATGCGGGAGGCCCATCTGCGCGACGGCGCGGCACTGGTGGAATTTCTGGCCTGGCTCGACCAGCAGCCCCCCGACAGCCTGACCGAAATCGACGTGGTGACTGCGCTGGAAGGCTTTCGCCGCGCAACCAATGCGCTGCATGATATCAGCTTTGACACCATCTGCGGCGCGGGTCCAAACGGTGCCATCATGCACTACCGCGTGACGCGGGACACCAATCGCACAGTGCGCAACAACGAATTGCTGCTGGTCGATTCGGGCGCACAGTACCGCGATGGCACAACCGACATCACCCGCACCATCGCCGTCGGTGATCCGGGCGATGAAGCAAGGGTCTGCTATACCCGTGTGTTGCAGGGCATGATCGCCATATCGCGGGTGCGCTTTCCCAAGGGGCTTGCAGGCCGCGATCTGGACCCGCTTGCGCGCTTTGCGCTGTGGGTCGCGGGGCAGGACTTCGACCATGGCACCGGGCATGGCGTGGGCGCATTCCTGTCCGTGCATGAAGGGCCACAGCGGCTGAGCCGCATATCCGAAGTGCCGCTGGAGCCCGGCATGATCCTGTCGAATGAGCCGGGTTACTATCGCGAGGGCGCGTTTGGTATCCGGTTGGAAAACCTGATCGTCGTGCAGATCGCACCTGAATTGGGCGACAACCGCGCGCAATATTCTTTTGAAACCCTGACCTTCGTGCCACTGGATCGACGCCTGATTCTGACCTCGATGCTGTCGCCAGACGAACACACGTGGCTGAACACCTATCACGCGCAGGTTCTGGAAAAGATCGGACCGCGCGTGTCAACCGCAGCCATGGGATGGCTGCAAGCCGCCTGTGCGCCGCTATAACGGCGGCGCTGCACAGGTAGACGGTCGATTCAGGGCTGCGTTTCAGCCGCGACGCTGCGGATGCGGTCCACCATCGCGCGCACCCCGTTGGACCGTTGCGCAGACAGGTGTTCGTTCAACCCCAGCCGCCCGAGTTCGGCCCCCGCATCCACCCGGCCGACTTCGGACAGCGGCAATCCGGAATACATCGCGTGCAGGATGGCGATCAGTCCACGCACAATCATCGCATCACTGTCGCCCTGAAAGTCGAAACGCCCGTCCACAACCACAGGGCGCAGCCACACCTGACTGGCACAACCATTCACCTTGAGCGCTGGCACCTTGAATTCCTCCGGCAGCGCCGGCATGGCCTTGCCCAATTCGATTACATGACGATAGCGGTCTTCCCAATCATCCAGAAAATCGAACGTCTCGGCAATGTCTTCAAAGGTGGCAGTGGCCATGATCAGCACTCCTTCGGTTCCTGAGGTAATGCGACCGACCATCAAGGTCCAGCCCCGTTGCCACGAATTGAAGCCTGCCCTTTTCAAAAGCAGGCTGATCGGCTACCCAAGACCAAAGCGAAGATGGATAGACCGATGAAACGTTCCTTGATTGCCGCTTCTGCCGCTGTTCTGGTTCTGACCTCGTGTGGGGCCGTGCGCGAGTCGCGCTTGAACCCGTTCAATTGGTTCGGGCGCTCGGAACGCGTGGAAACACTTGAAACAACCGCGAAAAAAGTGGACCCGCGGTTGTTGGTGGCGGATGTGGTGTCGCTGAGCATCGAGCCGTATTCGGGCGGGGCCATTGTGCGAGCAACAGGGGTGATGGACAGTCAGGGCTGGTGGAACGCGGAACTGGTCGAGACAGAGAGCGATGATCCGTCGCATCTGATGCTGGATTTCCGCATCCTGCCGCCCGTAACACGCACGGATGTCAACTCGGTCCGGTCACGTGAGGTAACTGTGGCCACGACCCTGACACCCCGGCGGCTGGAAAACATCAGCCGGATCACCGTTCAGGGCGCGCGGTCGGCGCGGACGACCCGCCGGTAGCGCAGCACCCTACAGCCGCACCACCCGCACTTCATTGCCCCTTGCCGACAAGGCAATCTCGCCCCTGCAAAGGCTGAGCGCATCATCGCCGAACGCCTCTTTCCGCCACCCGATCAGCGCCTCGACTGCGCGGCCGCCAGCAGCAATGGAATCAAGATCGGAAGACGAGGCGATCAGGCGCGGGGCGACACCCAGACTTTCAGATTTGGCCTTCAGCAGAACGCGCAGCAGATCGGCCAAAGCCGGGTTGACCTGAATCTGTTCCCGATCATCCGCGATGCGGGGCATGTCGTCGGGCTTCATCGCCAGACCGGCTTTCACAGCCGCCAGAATTCCATCAGCGATTTCGGGCTTGCGCCCTTCGCGCATCAACAGACGCGACCGCCCAAGCTCCTCGACCGTGGTCGGGCGGGTCGAGGCCAACTCCAGCAGCGCATCGTCCTTCATCACGCGACTGCGAGGCACGTTGTTCTTTTGCGCATAGTCTTCGCGAAAGCGGGCCAGTTCCTTGACCACAGCCAGAAAACGGCCCGACGTTGTGCGTGTCTTGATCCGCAACCATGCCTCGTCCGGATGGGTGGTGTAGGTGGCCGAATCGGTCAGAACTGACAGTTCCTCGCCCACCCAATGCGACCGGCCATTCTTGGCCAATTGTGCGGCCAGCCATTCGTAGATCACCCGCAGATGCGTAACATCCGCGAGTGCATATTCCTTTTGCGCATCGGTCAGCGGACGGCGCGACCAGTCGGTAAAGCGGCTGGTCTTGTCCAGATTTTCCTTGGCGATCTTGCGCACAAGTGTTTCATAGCCGACCTGTTCGCCAAATCCGCATACCATGGCCGCGATCTGCGTGTCGAACAGAGGGTCCGGAAAGACATTCCCTTCGACAAAGAAAATCTCAAGATCCTGCCGAGCCGCATGGAACACCTTGACCGTCGCCTTGTGGCGGAACAGATCGTAAAGCGGTTCCATGCTCATGCTGCTGCCCTCGATCGGGTCGATAAGCACAGCATCACCCGTCTTGCCGGGCAGCGCCATCTGGATCAGGCACAGCTTTGACCAATAGGTACGCTCGCGCAGAAATTCGGTGTCGATGGTGACATAGGGTTGGGACTTGGCGGCCTCGCAAAACGCGGCAAGGTCTTCTGTCGTCGTGATCGTGCGCATTCATCGCGTCTTTCAAAGGGCCGCGGGGTCATCCCGCAACATAAGATGCAACCGCTATAGGCGGCGATTTTCGCCTTGAAAAGCCCTTGAACAACCAATTTTCGGGATTTCATGGCGACAGATACCGCGCAGAATGGTAACCATGTCGTAACAAAGGCGAAACCGAGCACAAAAAAGGGCGAAAATGCCCACCATCGAGATGTACATACCGGGCGATCAGATCGCCACGTTCGCACACCTGTCGTCCTCGGGCAATTCGAACGGGGTGAAACTGGTCCTGACCGGGGTTCAGACGCTTGGCACCTCTTCGACCTATTTTCGGGTCGTCATCCGTCAGGTGAACGCAGGCCAGACGGCATTTTCAAATGGACAATTCGTAGATATCTACTCTTGGCCTGATGATGACCCGACCACGCCACCGATCTTTTC
>JBKBOF010000130.1:240-8155 GCA_046294955.1 Paracoccaceae bacterium | reverse complement strand
GCACGCTGTCGGACCCGTCAGCGGACCCGACAACGGGGGCAGATCTTGGCGCCGGTCCAGGCGCGGGACGGACCAAGACAGGCGACATGGGCGGAGCGAGCAAGATCTAGGTTCGCAAATTCGCCGCGAAAATCTCGTCTGATGTGATCTGGCACCAATTCGAGACTCGACAGCCCGCCGCTGGTCGGCGGGCTGGAACCCCGTGAGGCTTATGGGCAATTTTTCCATCGCTGGCTCGGCCCAAGACAGCCGACTTGCGCAACTTCAAGACGCGGTGATCACCTCCAGGATGATCAGAAAGCCTGTGAGCAATACCACGGCGAGCAAGACAGTGACCCATTTGGGTAATGGGACCACGTCAAAGACCGTCAGCTTTCCCAAATCACCGACCTTCTCGATGCTCTCTTTCAGGGTGGCGGACATCTCGGCAAACATCCAGGATCCCGCCACAAGACCGACCATGGCAAACAGCGCGTCCCAGCTTCCCTGACCAACAGCCGCCGCTGCCGTGCCGGGGCAATAACCGGCCAGTGCAAAGCCCGCCCCGAATATCAGGCCCCCCACGCTGTTCGACGCCAGCTTTGTGGGTTTGGTGTGCAGCGCTACCTTGCCGAAATGGTGCAGGGTGAAGATGCCGATCATGCCGACAACAATGGCCGTCAGCATGATCTTCGCCACGGTCCAGTCCTGAAACAGAAGCTGACCGATCAGAATGTGGTAGGTGCCCACGCCGCCCTTTTGCAACAGAAAGCCGAAGGCGAACCCAAAGACAATTCCGAGGCCAAGCAAGGCGATCGGCGAAAGAGGAGCTCGCTTTGCTTCGCTCGCTTTTGCGGCTGTAACTCGTGGATGTGACATTGCTAGATCCGGAACATCAGGTTGGCGATGGCAGCACCGCCGATGAAAAAGCAGATCAGCGCGATCCAGGACGCGACACTCAACTGAAGTGTCCCGCTGATGCCGTGACCGCTGGTACAACCGCCAGCGAGCCGCGCGCCGAACGCCATCAGCATGCCGCCCGAAAATGCGGCGGCCCCGCGCAGGGCGATGCCGTCACCGAAACGCGCCGACCACATGTCGGGTACCCACGCGTTGACGACGTTTCCCCCCGTCAGCGCCGCAAACGCCGCCCCGCCAATGGCTGCGATGACAAAGACGAAACCGTAGTTGAGCTTCGGCGGCTTGGTCTTGAAATACTCCAGACTTTCGGTGTGTCGTGGTGCGATTGCTTTGCCGATCATCCCCGAAACGGTCGCATAAAACGACGACGCGCCAATCGGCTTGTCGGCAAAATAGAAGGTCAGCCAAGACAGCACACCGATGCCGGCCCCCACCAGATAGGGGGACCATGCGGCCCCGGGATAGGTTCGGGCGTCGAGCGCCGGTTCAAGGGCGGATGCAGCTTGCGCGGAGATCGCAGCAAGTGCGGGCGCGGCGCTGAACAGCCAGGCGTGACGCCGGTTCACGCGCTTTTCCCCTCAATCGGCAGCCCGGCCTTTTTCCAGGCCTGCCAACTTCCCGGCACGCTGCTGACGTCGGCGAACCCTTCCTGTTTCAGGATGCTGCTGGCGATGCTGGCGCGGTAGCCGCTGTCGCAATAGACCGCAATCGGGCGCTGAGGGTCCAGATCGCCCAGTTGGTCGCGCAACTTTGGCAAAAAGATGTGCCGCGCGCCGGGGACATGCCCGTCTGCCCATTCGCTCGGGGCGCGAACATCGACCACTTGAAGCGCATCACCTGCCTGGTGCACCTCTTGCACCGTTCTCTGTGTGACCGCCGTCAACGCGTGGCCTGCGTTGACCCAAGCCCCCATCCCGCCGACCAGATAGCCGGCGAATTTGGAATACCCCGTGCGCAGGAACAGGGTCACAACCTTTTCAAGGTCGGCGTCGCTCTCGAGGACGAGCAACAGCGGTTCTTCGGGATCAAGCAACCACCCGGCCCAGATCGACAGGATCGGCGTCGCGCCGATATTGAAAGCACTGGCGATATGCCCGCCGCCAAAGGCCAGCATCGAACGGGTGTCAACCAGAACGCCCGCTTTTTCGGAAAGCGCCTGCTTGAACGCTTTTGGCGGCAAACCCGGTGCGCGTGGCAACCCGCCAAGAACGTCCGGGCCTTTTGCATTCAGGTCTTTCATCCGCGAATAGTATTTGGGCACGGGTGGCGCCGTGCTGAGCGCATAATCCGTGAAAGACGCCACATCATCGAACTGAAGGAACGGATTGAACCGCCGTTCATAGCCGATTGTGCTGTCCAGGCGATCACCGATGTCGGCGCCGCAGGGCGACCCGCTGCCGTGATTGGGATAGATGATGACGCTATCGGGAAGCTTCAGATAAAAGTCGTGCAGGGTGTGGAACTGCTGTTCGGCCAGCTTTTCTGTCTCGTCCGACCCAAGCAGATCGGGACGACCCGCCGAGTTGACGAACAGGGAATCCCCTGTGATCACCCCCCAAGGGGTATCGTTGTGCTTCGTCTCGGCGATCAGATAGGAGACATGTTCCGGCGTGTGACCCGGGGTATGTTTTACCCTGAGGATTGTCTCGCCGAATGTGAACTGGTCGCCGTCCTTGATCTTTTCGGGATCAAAACCGTAGCGCGCGTCGCCCTCGCCACTCGCGTAGATTTTGGCCGAGCCGACGCGGGCGCATAGCTCACGCGCACCGCTGACCAGATCGGCGTGAATGTGTGTCTCGAAGATGTGGGTTATCGACAAGCCCTTCTGGCGCGCAAGTTCGAGGTATTTCTCAACGTCGGGCGTCGGGTCGAGCACAGCCGCCACCCCTGCGCTGTCGTCGCCCAGAAGATACGACAGTTCTGCGATGCCCTCTGTCAGGATCCGTTCAAAAATCATAGGCATGGCATCAGTCTCCGGGCCGACTAAGGAAAAAAGTAGCCACGAGGAAACGCTCTCTGGTTTTCACATGGGCAGGCAGGAAGTTGCGTTCGAGAACACAACTCAGCCAACTTTCTTCTAACGTCGGCGACCGGCCGCCGTTCCGGCTTGCGAATGTTTTACTTAAAGCCAAGTGGAGCAACCACCTACGCCGAGTTGCCGTTCGTTACGGTCAAGGTCACCTTTAAACTGATCCGTTGGGTCCTTACGTATTTATCGAGCAACGAACATCGGACGCACCCTCGTCGTGTGATGCTGACTTTGCTTCCAGCCGCCCGCCTGCGACGGCCGACATTGGTGTCGGAAACGCACGGATATGGCTTCGATCCCGAAGCAGTCATTGAAGGATAGAGTATGACCCTCCGCCAGACGATCCAGTCGGCACCCGGCAAGACTGCCGCGCTGATCGGGAAGCTTTGGCAGCCCACGCGGTTCTAATTTTGATGCTCCGCATCTCGGGAAAGCGCATGCTCAGCAAGATGAATGCGTTCGATCTTGTCGTGACTGTCGCACTCGGATCAACGCCTGCCACCGTGCTCCTGAACGACGCAGTCCCATTGGCCGAAGGTATTGTGGCGCTGATGTTGCTCATCTTGTTGTAACACATGATTGCGTGGCTGTCGGTTCGATCCAATAAGTTCGAAAAATTCATCAAGTCAGAACCAACGCTTCTGGTTCATCACGGTCAATATCTTGATACCGCTCTTCGGACCCAGCGCGTGACACGCGCGGAGATAGCTGCGGTTTTGCGAAAAAATGGGAGGACGGATATTTCCGAGATTCAATCGGTCGTTCTGGAAACCGACGGATCCATGACGGTCGTTGCAAAGCACGGCAAGTAGAAGTCTGTGGTTTACCGTCACGCCCGAGCGGACCTGACCGCTGGCTTCCGCCGTCGCTCAAGGACAACATCCTACTGAGTTGGTGTCGAGACGGTCTTTGACAGCAACCAGCCGCGCTGGGCGCGTTTCAGTGTGCGGTAGTTCGGTGGTCATGTCTGCACTCTGCTTTTGCTGGCGGCGCGAAATCGCTATGCGGCGGCGGCAGGTCTGCCGCCATGATCCATGTTAGTCTTCGGCGTCAGATCATAGACCGGGGTAATGTCGAGGGGGGCATAGGACAGCTTGGCCTGCCGCAGGCCTGCGTCGCCCATGTCTTCCTCGCGGTTGATCAGGTGAAAGCCATGGGCCAGGATCGCGCGTGCGGTTTCGCGGTTGACCACCTGGTAAAGCCCCTTGTAGGCGCGCAGGGCCTTTTCGAAATGCACCGCAGCGGTTTCAACATTGGTGTCGTCGGGGTCAACCACGTCCTCATGCGCGATGGCCAGCAGGATATGACGGCAAACCTCGCCGCAACTTGCGTCCAGCGGGGCTGCGACCCAACCCCGCGGTGCCTTCGACCAGCACATAGGCGGTGTTCAGCCCGACTGCCCAGCGGAATGCGGGACCAAGATCGGCAGGGGGGGTGTGTGCGTGTGCGTGGTCATGTGCCATGGTGTCAGTCCTTCCGCCGGATGGTGCCGGAAAGATCGATCGCCCCCGCCAATGTGTTGTAAATCGTGCCGTATTTTTGCAGGTTCTTGTGCAGCAGGGCGAGGCGGGCATCGGTTTCGTCGGTGTCCACCGTGATCTCGTAGGCAATGCTGATCATCTTCGGCGGGCTGTCCTGCCGGACCCCGTGCAGGGCAACCTCCATACCGCGCAGGTCAAACTCCAGCATCGGCACCACCCGTTCGGTGCCTTTCAGGATGCAGGCCGCGAGGCTGGCCAGCAGCATCTCGGCCGGATTGAAGGCATCCTGCCGCCCGGCCATGTCGGTATCGAGCGTGATCGCGGCGGCCTTGGTCGTGGCCTCGGACCCGTGACTGTCGATGCGGCGGGCCGAGACGTGGTATTCCAGCATGGTCTGTTCTTTCAAAGCGCGGGTTCATGCCCGGCACGAGGTATTCTGGCGCCTGACCCTCGGGCATGGCCCACAATTCCGCTGCCGTCAGGCGCGCATAGCCCTCGATCAGCGTGCCGTCCGGGTCGGTCAGCCACAGCTCGCGCAGGGGCGTGCCCTTCCAGGTCGTATGCGGCCGCTTTTCAACATGGGTGCCGATAGTCACAGTGCAGTCCTTCCACCAACCTCCGAACATTTTCGATCTTGGCGGCTACCGTCAAAACCAAGTGCGCAAGAAATGGTGCCGCTGCCAGATAGGATGGCTGTGGAGAGGCTGAGAAATTTCGGACCTCGCATCAGATCAGCACCGACCTGATCAGGTAAGCAATCATTCCGATGACCGCGATCCCTGCGAGGTAAAGCCCCGCGAACCAGATCCAGCGGCGCATCAGTGGTATCCGTCGCCGGGGAGGACCTTGCCGCGGAAGACCCAGTAGGAATACGCAGTGTAGGCAAGGATCATCGGGATCAGAACAACGGCTCCGACCAGCAGGAAGATCAGCGAGCTGTCTGGAGCAGCGGCTTCTGCGATCGTCAGCGAGGGTGGGACGAGATTTGGATAAAAGCTGACGCCGAGCCCTGCAAAGGACAGGACGAAGATTGCGACAGTCGCCAGAAACGGCCGCACATGGTCCTCGTTTCGCAGGCCGGTCCAAAGTTGCCAGACCGCAAGTGCCATCAGGATGGGCACGACCGCGCTCCATGCTCCCGAGGGCCAGCCGAACCAACGGTCAAGATATTCCGGCCGAAGGAAGGGCGTCGCAAGGCTGACGACACCGATCAGCACGACCAGTCCTGCCCCGAGCGGCAAGGCAAACTTCCGGGCACGGATCAGGGTCTCGCCTTCGGTCTTCAGGATCAGCCAGGTGGCGCCCAGCGTGGCATAGCCCACTACCACCGCCAGCCCGGTCAGGGCCGAGAACGGCGTCAGCCAGTCCCAGTTGCCGCCGCCGTAGGCACGCCCGTCCACCGCGATGCCCTGCACCAGCGCCCCCAGCGCCATGCCCTGCGCGATGGCGGCAATCAGCGATCCGGCCCAGAAGCCGACCTCCCAGAACCCCTGCATCCGCGTGGTCCGGTGCACGAATTCAAAGGCCACGCCGCGAAAGATCAGCCCCAGCAGCATGGCGATGATCAGCGGATAAAGCGCAGGCATCACGATGGCATAGGCCAGCGGAAACACCGCGAACAGCCCACCGCCGCCCAGCACCAGCCACGTTTCATTGCCATCCCAGACCGGCGCGATGGTGTTCATCGCCAGATGCCGCTCGTCGCGGTCCTTGAGGAACGGAAACAGGATGCCGATGCCCAGATCGAAGCCGTCAAGCAGAACATAGGCCAGCACGGCAAAGGCGATCAGGCCCGCCCAGATAAAGGGAAGATCAATGACCATGGCTTATTCTCCCGGCGTCAGATGTGGAGCGGTCGGGTTGGCCGCCACGGGGGTGATGCCTGCGGTGCGTGTCGGCCCGATGTCTTCCACGTCGATCTTGTCTCGGGGACGTTTGGCCATCAGGCGCATTACATAAAACGTGCCCGACCCGAAGACGAAGAAATAGACGATGATGAAGGCCATCAAGGACGCGCCCACTGCCTCTGCCTGCAAGGGCGCCGCACTTTCGCCGGTGCGCAGCAGGCCATAGACGGTAAACGGCTGACGCCCGACCTCGGTGGTGATCCAGCCGCACAGCACCGCCAGAAACCCCGATGGCCCCATCACAACGGCGGCGCGGTGCAGCCAAGGCACATCCAGCAACCGCCCCTTCCAGCGCGCCCATGCCGCCCAGAGGCCAAGGCCGAGCATCGCAAAGCCAATCGCCACCATGATGCGGAAGGTCCAGAAGATCATCGCGGATTTCGGGCGTGCGTCCTCGGGAAAGGCGTCGAGGCCAAGGATTGGGGTATCGAGGCTGTGGGTCAGGATCAGCGATCCGAGCAGTGGGATTTCTACTTTGTAACGGGTCTCCCCTGCCACATCATCGGGCAGGCCGAACAGGATCAACGGCGCGCGCCCCTCGGGGAAACTCTCAAAATGCCCTTCCATCGCGGCAATCTTGGCGGGCTGGTGTTCCAGTGTGTTCACCCCGTGCATGTCGCCCGCGACGATCTGAATCGGTGTAACGATCAGCGCCATCCACATCGCCATGGAAAACATGATCGCGGCGCCGCGGCTTTCGGGGCTGCGCAGCAGATGCCAGGCACCGACCGCGCCCACAACAAAGGCGGTCGTCAAGTAGGCCGCCAGAACCATGTGGACCAACCGGTAAGGGAAGGACGGGTTGAAGATGATCGCCCACCAATCCTCGGGCACGAACTGGCCTACATCATTGATGGAATAGCCCTGCGGCGTTTGCATCCAGCTGTTGACGCTCAGGATCCAGAACGCTGAAAACAACGTGCCGATGGCGACAATGGCGGTGGCCGCCATATGCAGCCTGTCGCCCACCCGCGCGCGCCCGAACAGCATGATGCCGAGGAATCCGGCCTCAAGGAAAAACGCCGACAGAACCTCATACCCCATCAACGGGCCAAGAACGGGTCCGACCTTGTCGGAAAACACCGACCAGTTGGTGCCGAACTGATACGACATGACGATGCCCGACACGACACCCATGCCGAAGACTACGGCGAAGATCGTCTTCCAGTAATCGAACAGCCTTAGGTAAGCGTCATCGCGATGCCACAACCACAACCCGTTCAGCACCGCGAGAAAACTTGCCAGCCCGATCGAGAACGCCGGGAAGATGATATGCGCAGAGATGGTGAAGGCGAACTGGAAACGGGCCAGGTCGATGGCGGAAAAATCGGCAAACATAGCTCATGCCTTTGATGAATGATGATCCGCCGCCCCGCGCCGTCGGTGTCGCGGGGCCGCGTCTTGCATGGAGGTCAGAGTTTGGTGGTCCGCAGGTAGGGGCGCACTTCGGTCCAGCCCTGCGGGAATACAGTCTTGGCCTCGGCATTGCCAATCGAGGTCGGGATGATCACGGTGCCGCCCGGCATCCAGTCGGCAGGGGTGGCGATGCGGTTGGCATCCGCAGTTTGCAACGCGTCGATCACGCGCAGGATTTCGTC
>JBKBOF010000130.1:0-230 GCA_046294955.1 Paracoccaceae bacterium | reverse complement strand
TGGATCATGTCATACAGCCGCGCAACAGTGCCATCAGGGTCCGCGACGATAGGGAATTTGACCGTTGTGTTCTGGGTATCGTTGACATCGTCGATCCAGGTCAGATGCTCGGCAACTCCGTCCGTGGAGAGCCCGAGCGGCTTCACATGACGCTTGGCAAATTCTTCGGCAAGTTGCGCGGTTCGCCCGATTTCGGTGGTGCAGACAGGGGTGAAGTCGCCGGGATGGCT
>JBKBOF010000129.1:0-8299 GCA_046294955.1 Paracoccaceae bacterium | reverse complement strand
TGAAGGCGGCAGTCACGTTGTTGGCCACGGCGCGCAGGTGGACGATGACGCGCTGACGGCCTTTTTCACCTACTTGAGCTATACCCCGGAAATGGCACAGCTTTACGATCGCGTTCTGAATGGCTGGGCCGCAGTAACGCCCGAACCGTTCAACGCCTTTGTCGATCTTGCCACCCCCGGGAAATGGGGAAGCTGGGGTGCTCTGCGCCATCTTGGTGACGAAAATCCGCGCTGGCATGTGCTCGCCAAAGGCTGCATCGCGTGTTGAGTGTCATTGTTCCGGCGTCGAACGAAGCCTCCTATATCGGGGCCTGCCTGTCGCATCTGTGCGCGTCAGACGCGCGGGGCGTGCAGATCATTGTTGTCGCCAATGGCTGTCACGATGCAACCGCCGATGTGGCCCGCGCCACCCTTGCCGAACATCTGCCCGACGACTGGACCAGCACCGTTCTTGATCTGCCGCAAGGGTCCAAACCGATTGCGTTGAACTCTGGCGATGCCGAGGCCGCCTACAAAACGCGAGTCTATCTGGATGCCGACGTCACGGTATCGCCCCATCTGCTGTCGGCCCTTGCCAAGGTTCTGGCCACCAACCTGCCGCGCTATGCAAGCGGAACACCGGTCATCCCCCGCGCGCAAAGTGCCGTGACGCGGGCGTATACCCGGTTCTGGAAAATCCTGCCGTTCAATCAGACTGTTGCCCCCGGCTATGGCTTGTTTGCGGTAAATGCCACCGGTCGTGCCCGCTGGGGCACATTTCCGCAGATCATCGCGGACGATACCTTTGTGCGATTGCAGTTTATGCCGGAAGACCGTGTGCAGGTGCCCGAAACCTATGACTGGCCGATGATCGAAGGCTTTTCCGCCCTGACCCGCGTACGCCGCCGCCAAGACGCCGGGGGTAGGCAACTTCAATCCCTTTTCCCGGACCTGATGGCGCGCGAAGGCAAGCCCCCATTGACCGCTTCCCTGCTGGCCCGGTTGATCCTGTCCGACCCAATCGGCTTTGCCACTTATTCCGCAGTGTCGCTTGCGGTACGGATGAAACGGGGCGGGTCCGGCTTCACGCGGGGGCGATAGCTGCGTGATCACAAATCGAAGGTGGCAAAGACCGGCACATGATCGGACGGCTGCGACCAGCCCCGCGCCGCGCGCAGGATCCGGCTGGAATGACCGGCATTGGCAACATCGGGCGTGGCCCAGATGTGATCCAGACGTCTGCCCTTGTCGGCGGCATCCCAATCGGCGGCACGATAGGACCACCAACTGTACAACAGCCCATCGGGAATATCCTTGCGGGTGATGTCCTGCCAGGCCCCCGCCTCCATCACCTGATTCAGATGCTCGACCTCGACCGGGGTGTGGCTGACGATCTTCAGCAGCGCCTTGTGGCTCCAGACATCATCTTCACGCGGGGCTATGTTCAGATCACCCACCAGAATGGATCGATCCGGCTTGTCCCACCGGCACCATTCGCGCATATCGGTCAGGAAATCCAGCTTCTGGCCAAACTTCTCGTTGACCTCGCGATCCGGGATATCCCCGCCTGCGGGCACATAGCAGTTGTGGATTGTAACCCCGTTTTCCAGCTGTGCCGAAACATGCCGCGCATGACCCATGGCGGCGAAATCGCGATCCCCGGCATCCATGATTGGCAGTTTGGACAGGATTGCCACACCGTTATAACCCTTTTGCCCCCGCGCCACCATGTAGCGATAGCCAAGCGCCTGAAACTGTTCGACCGGGATCTTTTCAACCGGGCTTTTGCATTCCTGCAAGCACAGGATGTCGGGGCTTTCCTCGGACATCAGACGGGCCACCAGACCTTCGCGCAGCCGTACCGAATTGATGTTCCAGGTGGCAAGGGTAAAGGACATGGCGCATCTCCTGTTGACGGGCGCACCCTAGCCACAGGGCGCAACAGGCTCAAGCAGGCAAAAAGAAACCCGAACCTTTCGGTCAGGGCACAGGTCCTACAGGAAAGTGGGGTCAGAAGACACGACACAGGTCGATGGTTCCCTGATCAAAATCCAGTATCCCCGCTTTACCAAAAAAAGGCCGGGCACGAGGCCCGGCCAGGTCCAACAGGGAGGTGCCGTGCCATAACCCCGACACGACAAGGGGAACTCATGTCATCAATCTCAACCTAAAAGGTATATGAAGGATGAACGCGGCAACAATAGGACGTTAGGCCACCAAACGATATCCGCCGCTTTCTGTGACCAAAATGCGTGCATTTGACGGATCCGGTTCGATTTTCTGGCGCAAACGATAGATGTGTGTTTCTAGCGTATGGGTCGTTACCCCAGCGTTATAGCCCCAAACCTCGTGCAACAGCACGTCGCGAGCTACAACCCCAGATTGGGCACGATACAGAAATTTAAGGATATTTGTTTCTTTCTCGGTCAGACGAATCTTCTTTTCCTTCTCGTCCAGCAGCATCTTCTGCGCCGGTTTGAAGGTATAAGGACCAAGCTGGAACACCGCGTCCTCGGACTGTTCGTGTTGGCGCAGTTGTGCGCGGATCCGGGCCAGCAGCACCGGAAACTTGAACGGCTTGGTCACATAATCGTTGGCACCCGCATCCAGACCCAGGATCGTATCCGAATCGCTGTCGTGCCCTGTCAGCATCAAAATCGGACACTTCACGCCCTGCTTGCGCATCCGGCGGCACAATTCGCGACCGTCGGTGTCAGGCAAGCCCACGTCGAGGATAACCAGATCATAAAGCGCCGCCTTGGCTTTCTCCATGCCCTCGGCACCCGTGCTGCCTTCGAACACATCGAAATCCTCGGTCATCACCAGTTGTTCGCTCAGCGCTTCGCGCAAATCGTCATCATCATCCACCAGCAGGATCTTGCGCAATTGCGCCATGGGGGCCTCCTTCGTTTAGTTGTGATGTCACATGAGCGTGGTTCACGCTTGTCGCAAGAATTGTAACCTCTGGCTCACGCGGACGTGTCGCCTGCGGGGGATATGTTTCAATTCTGAAATTCCCCAGCTAGAGATGAGGCAGGAGATCCGCATGACGCTTGCCCTTACCATCACCGAACGGCTGCACCGTGCGCGCGGCGATCTGCGCATGGGGGTGCCAGTTGTGCTGTCCGATGCGGGCAATGCCGCCCTTGTCGTCGCGGTAGAGCCACTGACGATCAGCCGTCTGTCCGACTTGCGCGCCGTCGGAAGCCCGGAACTGGCGCTGACGGTCCGACGGGCGGAAACACTGAAAGCCCGCGCCTATGATGGCGATCTTGCCCGCATCGTTGTGCCCCCCGATGCAGGGGTTGACTGGCTGCGCGCCTTGGCCGATCCGGCCGATGATCTGCGACTGCCGATGAAGGGGCCGCTCCGGTCGATCCGCGATGGTACGGCAGACCTGCACCGGGCCGGTGTGCAACTTGCAAAATCAGCACATCTTCTGCCCGCCGTTCTGGTGGTGCCGGTGGCGGAAGGACAAAGACTTGCCGCTGACCTTGGCCTGACCTTTCTGCCGCTGGATACCGTCGCCCCAGCGCTTCTGATGCTGTCGCCACTGCACGAAGTGACCTCGGCGCGGCTGCCCATGGCCGCCTCTGCGGCGGGCCGCGTGCATATTTTCCGGCCCGAAGATGGTGGGGCCGAGCACTATGCGATCGAGATCGGACAACCCGACCGCAAAGCACCGGTTCTGGCAAGACTCCATTCCGCCTGCTTTACCGGCGATGTGCTGGGCAGCTTGAAGTGCGACTGTGGCCCACAGCTGCGCGCAGCCTTGGCGCAGATGGGAACCGAAGGGGCGGGCGTTCTTTTGTATTTGAACCAAGAGGGGCGCGGCATCGGCCTTGCCAACAAGATGCGTGCGTATTCGCTTCAGGATCAAGGCTTTGATACGGTCGAGGCCAACCACCGCCTGGGGTTCGAGGATGACGAGCGCGATTTCCGCATCGGCGCCGACATCCTGCGGCGCATGGGATTTTCGTCGGTGCGGCTGTTGACCAACAACCCGAAAAAGCTGGCAATGATGGAGTCTTGTGGGATTCATGTGGTGGAACGCGTGCCATTGCAGGTCGGCAAAACTGATCAGAACGCCGCCTATCTTGCCACCAAGGCGACTAAATCCGGGCATCTTCTATGACGCCGGTTGATCTTGTCGTCACCCGTCAGGGCGCACGGTTCATGGGACGCCGCTTTGCCTGCTCGGTCGGGCGCGGCGGGATTGTTCCGGCACGGGCCAAGCGCGAAGGCGACGGCGCCACACCAGCAGGCACGCACCGCATTGTCGGCATGCTGTACCGCCCCGCCCGCATGACCCAGCCTGCGGATTGGGCCCTGCCCACCGCGCCCGCAGACCGCTGGTCCGATGACAGCACCGACCCGGACTATAACCTGATGGTCCGCCTGCCTCATCGCTTCAGCCATGAACGTTTGCAACGCGCGGACCCGCTTTATGATCTGATCCTGATCACCGATTGGAACTGGCCGCAGGCCGACCCCGGTCGCGGTTCGGCGATCTTCGTTCACACCTGGCGCAGACCCCGCTTTCCAACCGCCGGCTGCATTGCGCTTGCGCGCACTGATCTGATCTGGATTGCCGCCCGGATCCGGCACCAGACCCGACTGATCATTCGTGCCTGAACCCCTTTCCAAACCGCTTTGGCTTGCCTAATCTGCCACGAAGCACAGAGGAGGACGACCATGGTCAAGCCAATCGCGTCATCGGATGACGAGATTTTCGCGCTGCGCCTTGACCGTTCTGCCCCCGATCTATGGCCGATGCTCGACGCGATTTACGGACACCGTCCGGAATATGGCACCTTTAAAGCGGCCCTTCTGAAAGCCTTGAAAAAGGCGTGGGATGCGCGGCCCGCCGACCTGAAACGGCTGGACCTGAAGCGTGATCTGGAACCCGACTGGTTTCAGCGCCCGGATATGGCCGGGTATGTGTTCTACATCGACCGCTTTGCAGGAAACCTGAAGGGCGTTTTGGGCAAGCTGGATTATCTGACCGATCTTGGTATTTCCTACGTTCACTTCATGCCATGCCTGAAGCCCCGCCCCGGTGACAGCGACGGCGGCTATTCGGTCATGGATTACCGCCAGATCAATCCCGCCTTTGGCTCCATGGCCGACTTTGAGGCCGTCGCCAGTGCTTTGCGCGGCCGAGGCATGTCGCTGTGCATCGACCTTGTATTGAACCACACCGCCAAGGAACACACCTGGGCCAAAAAGGCGGCCAAGGGCGATGCGCGCTACCAGGACTACTATCTGATGTTCGACACGCCCGACATGCCCAACCGATATGAGCAAACGCTGGTCGAGGTGTTTCCCGATAACGCACCGGGCAATTTCACCCATTATCCCGATTTCGGCAAATGGGTCTGGACCACGTTCAATGACCATCAATGGGATCTGAACTGGGCCAATCCGCAGGTCTTTCTGGAAATCGTCGAGATCATGCTGCATCTGGCCAATCGGGGGGTGGATGTGCTGCGGCTGGACGCGGTCGCCTTCATGTGGAAACGCCTTGGCACCCGCTGCCAGTCCGAACCCGAGGTCCATATGCTGCTGCAAGCCTTGCGCGCCTGTTCGCGCATTGCGGCCCCGGCGGTGATCCATCTGGAAGAGGCCATTGTCGCGCCGTCCGAGATGTTGCCCTATCTGGGGCGCGGCGTGCATGACGGCAAAGAGGGCAATCTTGCCTATCACAACAGCCTTATGGTGCAGTTCTGGAGCGCACTGGCCACCCGGGACACCCGCTTGATGGGGCATGTCCTGTCCACCCATTTTCCCGAAACACTGCGCAACGCGACCTATGCCACCTATATCCGCTGCCATGATGACATCGGTTGGGCCATCACGGATGAGGACGCCGCCGCAATCGGCGCATCAGGCGCCGCGCACCGCGCGTTTCTGTCGGATTTCTACGAAGGTGGCTTTCCCGGATCCTTTGCCCAAGGCGCGTTGTTTCAGGTCAATGAAGCGACGGGCGACAAGCGTATTTCCGGCAGCTTTGCGTCGCTTGCGGGATTGGAAAAGGCCAGCAATGCCCATGATGCAGCGGGCGTCGAAATGGCTGTGCAGCGCATCCTGATGGGACACGCGCTGATCGCAAGCTTTGGCGGTATCCCCCTGATCTATATGGGGGATGAACTGGCCCTGACCAACGACTATGGCTATCTGGACGTACCCGAGCATGCGCATGACAGCCGCTGGATCCACCGCCCGCGTATGGATTGGCAGGCGGTTGAAAACCGCCACGACGGCAACAGCCCGTCAGCGCAGGTGTTTTGGGGCACAAGGCACATTCTGGCCCGCCGCCGCGCAACGCCAGCGTTGCATGCGGGCTACGGCACCCGCGTGGTGCTTCCCGAAAATACCGGCGTCTTTGCGTTTCAACGGCTTGCGCCGACGGGCGTCGTCCTGTGTCTGTTCAACGTCACCGAACAGTGGCAGCATGTGCCCGAGGACTGGGCGCGGGCGCAGGGGATAAGCCTGATGCATGACGCGCTGTCCGATCACCCGGTCGAGACGTATCATGGCAATATTGCCCTGCCACCCTATGCGCGGGTGTGGCTGACCTGATCAACCGTAGGTCCGGGCGCCAAAAATCGCGCTGCCGACGCGGATATGGGTGGCACCATGGGCCACCGCGACCTCAAAATCGCTGCTCATGCCCATCGACAGACCAGACAGCCCGTTGCGCGCCGCAAGATCGGCCAGCATGGCGAAATGCGGCGCGGCGTCTTCGTCGTCGGGCGGAATACACATCAGGCCCCGAAGCGGCAGATCCATGGCACGGCATTGGGCAATGAAGCCGTCGGTGACTTCCGGCAGGATGCCTGCCTTTTGCGGCTCGGCCCCGGTGTTGACCTGCACAAACACGTCGGGGCTGGCCCCGCGCGATTGCGCCAGCTTTGCCAGTTTATCGGCCAGCGACGACCGGTCCAGCGTGTGGATGGCATCAAACAATTCGACCGCCGCCTTGGCCTTGTTGGTCTGCAACGGGCCGATCATATGAACCTGCACCGCGCCGAACCTGTCGCGCAGGTCGGGCCACTTGGCCTGTGCCTCTTGCACATAGTTTTCGCCGAACAGGCGATGCCCCGCCGCCAGCACCTCGACCACCCGCTCCAGCGGCTGGACCTTTGACACGGCGATCAACTGCACCGACCCCGGCGTGCGCCCGGCGGCGGCCATCGCGGCGGCAAGACGGGACTGGATGGCAGACAAAGACATGAAACCCCCAAGGGACTGCGATTGCATTCCCATAGCACAAAAGAAAAGAGCGGGCACAAGGCCCGCTCTTTCCGCAGAAAAGTTTGTCAGATCAGAACGAGAACTTCACACCGAGGTCGGCACGAACTTTCGAACCCGGAGCGTTGTTGTCGATCAGGCCACCGGAAACGGTAGCGCCGCCGCCGAGTGCATAGTCAGCACCGATACCATAGGAGGTCACTCTGTCTCCACCCAGTTCGGTTTTCTTGACATAACCTTTGACGGTCAGAGCGTCGATCTTGTGCGAAACGCCCAGACCGTAATGCTTCAGACCGGCAAGAGCGCCCGAGCCGTCGCCGTAGAAAGCGTTGACTTTGGTGTCGCCGAACGAAGCTTCACCGCCGATGATCAGGTGCTTGGCGGATGCGCCAAGGTCCGGATCGGCGACTTCATAGCCGAGCGAGATGGCATATGCGTCAACCGCATACTTCACACCGATCGAGTAGGCTTGGGTGCCGTCGCCCGTTGCGTTGTTGTAGCCGTCGTTGAAACCCAACGCGAAGGTCAGACCGCCGGTCGAGTAGGTGTACAATGCGCCCGGGTTGTTGGCCGATGCGTAGATCGAACCGTCACCGGTCAGGAACAGTGTGTCGTTGTCCGACGCGCTCAGGATCAGGCCACCCGACAGGTCGGTGAAGCCAACTTCCGGCAAGTCGCCGACGACTGCTTCAGCAGCGCCAACCACGTCGCCCATTTCCAGTTTGCCGAAGGCACCCGAAATGTAAACCGAGCCAGCCGAACCGTTGGCTGCTGCGCCAGCGTTGTCAGCACGGAACGAACCGCCGAACGACAGGCCGGAATCGGTTTCGCCCGACATGGTGAACACAGCGCGGATACGGCTGGAGAACTGCAGTTTGTCCGAAACGAGGTCACCGTTATAGACAACACCCATGCGAGCGTTGCCCGACACTTTGACTTCGGCAGCGGCGACGGTGGCGGTCATTGCCAGAACGGTCGTCGCGAGAAGAACCTTTTTCATGTTTTTCCCTCTTTCCTCAAGGTAAGCCCGCCGCAGGGGAATCCGCAGTCGGAATGGAGGTGTTTT
>JBKBOF010000128.1:0-8383 GCA_046294955.1 Paracoccaceae bacterium | reverse complement strand
GATCAAGCTTTTGTGGGACGGACTTCGGGGCGGTTGAAATAATAAAGGCTGCCCGAGGGACACCCTTTACCGGCCTTGAGGAAAGCCTGCAATATTCTTAAGTCAAACTTTGTCGATCGTCTTTTTAACAGCATCTTTGGCCTTGCCGACCGCTTGCTGCGCTTCGCCCTTGCGCTCTTGCGCAATACCTTCGCCTTGCAGCTTGGGGTTGTCAGTCGCCTTGCCAACAGCCTGCTTTACGTTTCCGGCGGCCTCGTTGGCCATGCCTTTGATCTTGTCGTTCGTGCTTCCCATGGTGTGCTCCTTCCATCAGGTGACGTTGTATGCTGTACCAACGCAGCGAGTCGGCAATGGGTTCCCCTTGGGCGAACGAATTTTCAGGTGTCAGATTTTTCGGCCTTTCGCTGGCAGATCTTCACGCATGGTTTCATACCCCTGACCCGAAGCAACAAGGCACATCATTCCGTCGGGCATCGTGACCGTGATGGTCCAGCTGCCCGAACTGTCAGAGGCGAACATTTCCATCACACCGTTGTTTGCCGCAACACCCATGCCGCGGCGTGTTTCGCCATAGCGTTCGGTCAACTGGGTTACGACGGTGTCACGCTTGCCGCATTGCTGCGCGGCGTGGCCGGCTGTGGTGGCAAGGATAAGCCCCGCAAAGCCGAGCGAAAGGGCAAAGAGCGTCTCGGTCATGGGTCTGCCTTTCCGGGGCGTCCTGGCCCCAAAAGTGGTTCTGGTGGTATCTTCTGTTGCGGATCTTAAGGGGGGTATTGGTTTGCATCGTCAGCACAAAGACTGCGCTGCGATTGCTCAAAAAAGGTTAACGGCCCGCACGAGGCACGGGGCGTATGCTGCGCTGCGGCAAATTTGTTCTTGCGGTTTGTGACGGAATAAGGGCTTCTGGCGCAATATTCTTGCTCAAGGTCGAATCATGGCAAAGCCCACACGTCCCTTCCGGTCAGTTTTGTATATTCCCGGTTCGAACGAACGGGCATTGGAAAAGGCGCGGGGTCTGACGGCTGATGCCATCATCTTTGACCTTGAGGACGCCGTGGCACCGGACGAAAAGCCGCGGGCGCGCGATATTCTGGCCCAAGCACTGCACGCCAACTACGGCCACCGTGCGCGCATTGTCCGGATCAATGGCTTCGACACCGAATGGGGGCGCGCAGACGTGGCGGGCTTTGCCGACCATCCGGGGGTGGATGCGATACTCATCCCGAAGGTCAGCACGACTGCTGATCTGGATGCCGTTGCATCGGTCGCCCCCGGCAAGCCGCTTTGGGCAATGATGGAAACGGCGCTGGGGATGCTGAACGCGGGTGCGATTTCTGCACACCCCGCGTTGCAGGGCATGGTGATGGGCACCAACGACCTGGCCAAGGAACTGGGCAGCCGGTTCTGTTCAGATCGTCTGCCGATGCAAACAGGGCTGGGCTTGTGCGTTCTGGCGGCAAAGGCGCATGATCGCGTGATCGTGGACGGCGTGTACAATGCCTTCAAGGATGACGATGGTTTGCGCGGCGAATGTGAACAGGGCCGCGATATGGGCTTTGACGGCAAGACGCTGATCCATCCGGCGCAACTTGAAATCGCCAATCAGGCATTTGCGCCAAGTGATACCGAGATTGACCTCGCCCGTCGCCAGATCGCCGCGTTTGAGGCGGCGATTGCGGACGGGCAGGCCGTGGCGGTGGTGGATGGCAAGATCGTCGAAAACCTGCACATCGTGACCGCGAAGGCGACCCTTGCCAAAGCCGAAGCGATTGCAGCGACGGCAGTTTGACGCCATGGTGCCGGCAAACAGCCGGAGGTAGGCAATGACACTTCTTATTCTTGGTGTGGCGCTTTGGTGGGCTGCGCATTTGTTCAAACGCATCGCCCCAGATGCCCGTGCGGGTTTGGGGGACACCGGCAAGGCTCTGGTTGCAGTCGCGTTGCTGGTCAGCATCGGGCTTATGTATGTCGGCTATGGCCAGGCCCAAGGCCCGGTCTGGTGGGGTCGTACGCCCGCATTGGTCGGGATCAACAATCTGTTGATGGTGCTGGCGTTTTATTTTTATGCGGCCTCCGGATCCAAGACATGGCTGGCGCGCAAGGTGCGCCATCCGCAACTGATCGGGTTCAAGACATGGGCCGTGGCGCATCTTCTGGTCAATGGCGATTTGCGCAGTTTTGTGCTGTTTGGCGGGCTTTTGGCCTGGGCTGTTGTGACCGTTATCCTGATCAACCGCGCGCAACCGCAATGGACGCCGCCAGAGCCGCGCCCGGCCAAAAAGGAATTCGTGGCGATTGCCGCGACAGTGGTCGTGGTCGTAATCGTCATGCTGGTCCACAACTGGCTGGGGGTGCGGCCATGGGGGTAAGGCCATGAAGCTCTATCGTTTTTTGTCCGATGACGACACATCTGTCTTTTGCCACAAGGTTACGGCCGCGCTGAACCGTGGTTGGAACCTGCAGGGCAGTCCGACCTATGCCTTTGACGCGGCGCGTGGGGTCATGCGCTGTGGGCAGGCGATGGTGAAAGAGGTGCCGGGCACATACACGAATGATACAAAGCTGGGCGACCACTAGGGACGCGCCGCAAGGAGTTTGAGATGAAAACCAATCCGGGTCGGTTTTTCGAGGACTATCGTCTGGGCGAAACGATTTCGCATGCGGTGCCGCGCACCCTGTCGGGCGGGGAACGCGCCTTGTATCACGCGCTCTACCCGGCGCGGCATGCGTTGTATTCGTCGGATCAATTCGCGCAAAGCTGTGGCCTGCCGCAGTCGCCGGTCGATGATCTGGTGGCGTTTCACACGGTTTTTGGCAAGACCGTGCCGGACATCAGCCTGAATGCGGTAGCAAACCTTGGATATGCCGAAGGCCGCTGGCTGCAACCTGTTTATCCCGGAAATACGCTTCACGCCGAAAGCACGGTGATCGGGCTGAAGGAAAACTCGAACGGCAGGTCCGGCGTTATCTATGTGCGCACACGCGGGTTCAACCAGGACGACGAACCCGTACTGGAATATGTGCGCTGGGTCATGGTGCGCAAGAACCGGCTCGACGCGCCGTCGCAGGGCGCGGTGGTGCCGCAACTGGCCTCTGTCGTGGTGCCCGAGGCTTTGGTCATGCCCCGGCGTCTGGACTTTACCCGATATGATTTTGCGCTCGCGGGGGAACGGCACCGCTGGGGCGATTATGAGGTGGGCGAACAGATCGACCATGTCGACGGCGTGACGGTGGAAGAGGCTGAACATATGCTGGCCACCCGGTTGTGGCAGAACACCGCCAAGGTCCATTTCGATGCGACCGTTCGGGACGACGGCAAGCGGTTGATCTATGGCGGCCATATCATCAGCCTCGCGCGGGCTTTGTCCTTCAACGGATTGGCGAACGCCCAGATGATCGTCGCGCTGAATGCGGGCGCGCATGCCAACCCGTGCTTTGCGGGTGATACAGTGCGCGCATGGTCGGAGGTGTTGGATCGCGCCGAAACCGCAGCCCCAGGTGTCGGAGCCGTGCGGTTGCGCCTGGTGGCGACTCGGGGGGCGCCTTTTGTTCTGAAAGGAACAGATGGCAAGTATTTGCCCGACGTCCTGCTGGATCTGGACTATTGGGTATTGATGCCGATTTGAGTCGATTTGGGCAAAGAGTTTGTGATCACGCGTTGAAAAATCGTGATCACATATCTGAGAAATATCAATTGTTAGCGGTAAAATGCTGCACATGCGCCATTGTGGCGCGTGACACGTTCAAAAAATCCGCTATTGATAGACGCAGAAATCGAAGCGCAGTCCAAAGCTATCAAGCTCGGGAAGAATACAGCGACGAAGGGAACCGAAATGGCAGACGTCAAGCGGGTTGAACGGCCCCTTTCCCCGCATTTGCAGATTTATCGTCCGCAATTGACCTCGATCACCTCTATCCTGACGCGGATAACGGGAAATGCTTTGATCGTGGGTGTGATCCTTGCGGTCTGGTGGTTGCTGGCCGCGGCCACCAGCGCGGAATATTTCGCCACAGCCAATGCGGTTGCGACCAGTTGGTTCGGGGATCTCGTCTTTACTGGGTCACTTTGGGCAATCTGGTATCATTACCTTGCCGGCTTGCGTCACCTGTATTTTGACGCGGGCAAGGGTCTGGACATTCCGACGGCAGAAAAGCTGGGCTGGGGCGTCGTTATTGGTTCGGTCGTTCTGACCGTGATCACAATTCTGCTGGTTCAGTAAGGGGCGGGAAAATGCGGTATCTGACCGATCGTAAGCGCGCCGTTGGCAAGGGCGCCTCAGGCACAGGCACGGATCACCATTGGTCCATGCAGGTGTCGTCCGTTGCTTTGGCTTTTCTGGTTCCAGTATGGCTTTACATCTTTGGTGCGGCGCTGGGTGGGTCGCACGAACAGGTGGTCGCCATCTTTTCGCGACCATTCCCTGCCATCCTGACCGCTCTTTTGCTTGTGGTCGGCATGCGGCACTTTGCCAGTGGCGCGACAATGATGATTGAAGACTACGCCGGCGGCGCATCACGCAAGATCGCGATCATTTTCGTGACTTCGCTGGCTTGGGTCATTGCCGCGACAGGGTTGTTTGCCTTGGCCCGCATGGCGCTGTGAAGGAAAAAAGATGACGGCTTATCCCTATGAAGTGCATGACTATGATGTGGTCGTTGTGGGTGCTGGCGGTGCAGGCTTGCGCGCCACGCTCGGCATGGCGGAGCAAGGGCTGCGCACGGCCTGTGTGACCAAGGTGTTCCCGACCCGCAGCCACACGGTCGCGGCGCAGGGTGGCATCGCGGCATCGCTTGGCAATATGGGCCCCGACAGTTGGCAGTGGCACATGTATGACACCGTTAAGGGGTCAGACTGGCTGGGCGACACCGACGCGATGGAATACCTCGCGCGTGAGGCGCCGAAAGCGGTCTATGAACTGGAACATTATGGCGTGCCGTTCAGCCGCACCGAAGAGGGCAAGATCTACCAACGTCCCTTTGGCGGTCACACGACCGAATACGGTGAAGGCCCACCGGTCCAGCGCACCTGCGCGGCCGCCGACCGCACCGGTCATGCCATCCTGCACACGCTTTATGGCCAGAGCCTCAAGAACAACGCCGAATTCTATGTCGAGTATTTTGCGCTGGACCTGATCATCACGGACGGTGCCTGTACTGGCGTGGTGGCATGGAAGCTGGATGATGGCACCATGCATGTTTTCAACGCCAAGATGGTGGTGTTGGCCACGGGCGGCTATGGCCGGGCCTATTTCAGCGCGACTTCGGCCCATACCTGTACCGGTGACGGCGGTGGCATGGTGGCAAGGGCGGGCCTGCCGTTGCAGGACATGGAGTTTGTGCAGTTTCACCCGACCGGCATTTACGGCGCGGGTTGCCTGATCACTGAAGGTGCGCGCGGCGAAGGCGGCTATCTGACCAACGCCAACGGTGAACGGTTCATGGAACGCTATGCCCCAACCTACAAGGATCTGGCGCCGCGCGACTATGTCAGCCGCTGCATGACGCTTGAAATCCGCGAAGGCCGGGGCGTAGGCGCGCAGGCCGACCATATCCATTTGCACCTGAACCACCTGCCCAAGGCCACCTTGGACCTGCGGCTGCCAGGCATTTCGGAATCTGCGCGCGTGTTTGCCGGTGTGGATCTGACCAAAGAGCCGATCCCGGTTCTGCCGACCGTGCACTACAACATGGGCGGCATCCCGACGAACTACTGGGGCGAGGTGCTGAACCCGACCGCAGACAATCCGGATGCCGTGTTTCCTGGTCTGATGGCCGTGGGAGAGGCAAGCTGTGCCTCGGTGCATGGCGCGAACCGGTTGGGGTCAAACTCGCTGATCGACCTCGTGGTGTTCGGCAGGGCAGCCGCCATTCGTGCCGGTCAGATTGTTGATCCGAAAGCCGCAAATGTAGCTGTGAACAAGGCAGAGGTTGACAAGTCGCTGTCGCGCTTTGACACGTTGCGCCATGCCGACGGTGCGATCCCGACGGCCGATCTGCGACTGGAGATGCAGCGCACCATGCAGTCGAACGCCGCAGTGTTCCGCACCGATAAGGTGCTGGGCGAGGGCGAGATCAAGATGACGGAAATTGCGGGCCGGATCGGCGATCTGAAAGTCACCGATCGCAGCATGGTCTGGAACAGCGATCTGATGGAAACGTTGGAACTTACCAACCTGATGCCAAACGCCTTGGCCACCATCTATGGCGCACATGCCCGGACCGAAAGCCGTGGTGCCCATGCCCATGAAGATCATCCGACGCGGGATGATGTGAATTGGCGCAAACACTCGCTGGCGCATGTTGACGGCAACAAGGTCAGTCTGAGCTATCGTGCCGTACATATCGACCCTCTGACCACTGAGGCCGAGGGCGGCATCAGCCTGAAGAAGATTGCCCCTGCGGAACGGAAGTTCTGATGCATTTTGCCCCGGCATATCGGCCTGTTCCCGCCGCTGCACAGAATTGTGCGTGCGATGGGGCTGGTCTTGCCACGGGCTTGCGCCATCCTGTGCGGGACATCCCGCAAAGGACTGTGATCATGCGTTGGCTTGCCCTTCCCGCCCTGATGCTTCTGGCCGCATGCGATCCGCAGCAGATGGCCGATACCGTTGGTCGTCGCGCGGCCGCGTCGGTTGTGTTGCCTGTGGTGCAGGCCGACATGCCGACACCGGTGGCGCAAAAGGCTACCGATTGCATTGTTCGCAATGCAACCGCTGCCGAAGTGCAGGCTCTTGCACGGGATGTGGCGGTGGTGGCAGGATCATCGACCAAGGCGACGATCCGCGCTATCGCTATTCGCCCCGAGGCGTCGGCCTGTTTTGACGCCAATGGCGTGCCACCGGTGCAGTCATGAGGCCTGTTTTATTTGTTCTGCCGCTGTTCGTGATCGCCTGCGGACCAATCCCGCTGGCGCAGGCCGAGCGTCAGTGTTTCGAACGTGCGCGTCTGGCGCAGCAACCGCGCGGCGAGGTCGGCGTCGGCGTCGGATCGGGCGGCAAAGTTGCGTCCAGTCTGAAGCTTGAGGTAACGTCCGATTTCATCATGGGGCGCGATCCTTCGGCGGTTTACGACTCTTGCGTCTATCAGAAATCCGGGCAGGCCCCAAGTCGCCCGCTGTATTCATTCCCCGAATGGAAGGGATAACCCATGGTCCAGTTCACACTTCCCAAGAACAGCACGATCCGCACCGGCAAGACCTGGCCGAAACCGGATGGCAAGAACGTGCGAAAGTTCCAGATCTACCGCTGGAATCCTGATGACGGGAAAAACCCGCAAGTCGATACCTACTTCATCGACATGGACAAATGTGGCCCGATGGTTCTTGACGCACTGATCAAGATCAAGAACGAGATTGACTCCACACTGACCTTCCGCCGGTCGTGCCGCGAGGGCATCTGTGGCTCTTGCGCGATGAACATCGACGGGATCAATACTCTGGCCTGCCTTTATGGGCTGGACGAGGTGAAGGGTGATGTGAAGATCTACCCCCTGCCGCACCTGCCGGTCATCAAGGATCTGATCCCGGACCTGACGCATTTCTATGCACAGCATGCCAGCATCATGCCATGGCTGGAAACCAAGACCAACCGTCCGGCCAAGGAATGGCGTCAGTCGATCGACGACCGCGCCAAGCTGGATGGACTGTATGAGTGCGTGATGTGCGCCTCTTGCAGCACGTCGTGCCCGTCGTATTGGTGGAACGGCGACAAGTATCTTGGGCCCGCAGCCCTGCTGCACGCATATCGCTGGATCATCGACAGCCGGGATGAGGCGACAGGTGAACGCCTTGATGCGTTGGAAGACCCGTTCAAACTGTATCGCTGCCACACCATCATGAACTGTGCCAAGACCTGCCCCAAGGGCCTGAACCCTGCGAAGGCCATTGCCGAGATCAAGAAGATGATGGTCGAACGCGTCGTCTGATCGACCTGAAACTGGCAAAAGGCCCTGGCACCGTCCGGGGCCTTTTGCGTTTGGGGCGCTGGCTTTGCCGGGGGTTCTGGCTTAGGCTTTCCGAAGCGCCCTCCGCAGAACCGGACCGGCTTTCAAAGGACCAGACTCATGCCGCTGCTGCAATTGACATATGCCTCGCGCCCGTTCGGATTTGACGCGGTTATGCTGAATGCGATCCTGTTCGATGCTCGGCGGTGCAACGCGCGCGACGGCATCACCGGGGCGCTGATCTGCCGTGATGATCTGTTCCTGCAACTGCTGGAAGGCCCCGAAGCTGCCGTCGAGGCGGCCTATGCGCGCATCCGTGCCGATGATCGGCATATCGAGGTGCGGCAACTGACGCGGCGGATGATCGCGGATGACGGCCGGATGTTCGGGGCTTGGGCGATGCGCGACGATCCCGCGACATCATGGATCTGGTCGCGCGACG
>JBKBOF010000127.1:0-8442 GCA_046294955.1 Paracoccaceae bacterium | reverse complement strand
CCTGGCAATGCCGCGGATCATGTCGGGCCATGAATTCAGCTTCAGATCGAGGAACAGGAAATTCGTCGTCTCGTGCCGCCGGGCCTGTTCCTGCATCTCCAGCAGCACGTTTTCGACACTGCGGGTGCGGAAAGTGCGCCCCGAGACCGAGATCACATCCGAACAGAACAGGCATTTGTCCCATTGGCAGCCGCGCCCCGTCATCATTGGCACAATGCGGCCTGGGTAGCGGTCCCACGGAAAATCGGTGAAATCGGGCACCGGGGTCTGGTCCAGATGGCGCAGCGGCCGGGCCGCGACCGACCGGCGGCCATCGGGCAGCACCACACCGGGAAAGGCCAAGGGATCGGCGTTGCGGCACAGGGCGTCGATCAGGTCGGGCAAGTCGCGGTCCACCTCGGCACCCACCACCGCCGACACCCCCGCGATCCGGCGCCAGCTGTCGGCCACATCGGGCAGGTTGAACATAGGCCCGCCCAATATCACCGGCACGCGCATCGCCTGCGCCAAGCGTGCGATGGCGGCCACGCTGTTGAAATGCTGCAGATAGGCCGAGATCAGGATCGCATCGGGCGGGGTGGTCAGGGCCTTGCGGATTTCGCGCAGCACCACCGGATGCGCGCGTTCGATCCGCACGGTTTCCGCCCGCCGCAGGATGTCGCGCATCCCCAAAAACGGCTTCCAGTCCGACAGATGGATCCGCCGCCTTATGTGGTCGATCCGCGTCTCGCGCCGCTCGCGTTCGGTGGCCGGCACGTCATGCGCCAATGGGCACAGTACATCGACCCGGTGCCCGCGCCCGCGCAAGGACGCCACCAGAAGCCCGATGGCAAGGGTCGGAAAACTGGCAAAATTGTTCAGATCGACGATGAGAAGGCGCAGGCCGGACGCCGGCTCTGCCGAGGTTGCCGAAACCACAGCTCCGGCCCGCGCGGGTTGCACTGCCCGCAAGGGCCGGTCTGGACGGTTCATACGCAAATGACCCAAAAGAAAAACACGTTTGAGTAGATATCCCCGGCTCCGCTGCGTCAAGCGCCGAGATCACGCCGCGCGCAGAGCCGCCGAATGGACGACGTCCGGGCTCCGTCAGGTCTGGCGGTGCGCGCCTTTGGACCATCCGACACTGGGCGCAAAGGGCGTGGCATTTGGGGAACTCTTTGTGGAATTGTGGCGGATCTGCCGGATGACAGGCGCGTGATCCGATCTGATCTTGCGTTTTGCCTTCGGAATTTAAATAAACCTTGTATCAATTTGCCGTGACGCGGGCAGATGTTGTGGGCCTGACGGTGGTGCGCGGGCCGAACGGGAGGAACGTGGGTGATGGTAACGAGTGTTTCGGGTCTGACGTCCGGCGCGCAGCGGTTCTGGTCTGGTCTGACCCGGTCCTCGGGCCCCTTGCGATCTGTGCTTCTGATCCTTGCCCTGCTGCTGGCCCCGGTTCTGGGGGCCGGTCAGGCGGTGGCGCAGAACGTGGATTGGGTGGTCAACCTGAGCGACACCGGGTTCGATCCGACCCCGGCAGGCGGCACCGTTTCCTATGCGCTGACCGTCGAGAACAACGGCTTCTCGCCCGCGCCCGCAACCACCGTCTCGCTGACCATTCCGGCGGGGACGACCTTTACCGGCGCCACCGGGACCATCACCGGTTGCACGCCGACCCCGTCACCGGGGCCATCGACCGTGGTCTGCACCGTGCCGGCGCTGGCCTTCACGCAAGCGGTGTCGCTGGTGGCCGATGTGCGCACCACGGTGGCCGGCAATATCAGTGTGACGGCGGCGGTCCCGACGGCAGGCGATACCGATTCCACCAACAACAGTGTGACCCAGGCAACCACCGTGACCGCGGGCGCGGATATGTCGTTGTCGCTGACCGGGCCGGCCACCGCCTCGTCGGGGTCGTTGGTCAGCTATGCGTTCGGGGCAAGGAACAACGGCCCCGATCCGGTGTCGAACGTGGTGGTGCAGTTTCCGGTCCCGACCGGCATTGCCAACGTCACCCCGCCGGCGGGCTGTGTGTTGTCAGGCAGCACCTACAACTGCACCATCGCCGGGCCGGTTGCGGTCGGGGCCACGGTCACTCGCACATTCCAGGGGCAGGTTTCGGCCGCCTCGGGGTCAACCATCACGGCGGTGGGGTCGGTCAGCGGCGGCAACCCCGCAGATCCGGTCGCGGCCAACAACGGCGCCAGCCTGAACACCACGGTCACGGCGGGCAGCGATCTGCGCATCACCAAGGCGCGCAGCCCGGCCGGGGCGCTTCTGGTCGGGGCCAATGTGACCTTTACCCTGACGCCGCGCTACACGGGTGACTCGCCGAATGGAATTGTGGTTTCAGACACTGTTCCTGCCAATTACGCGATCAATTCGGTCATGGCACCGGGTTGGAGCTGCACGGTAACCGGCCAGGACGTGCAATGCACGCTTGCCTCCGGGTCCGGTCCGGGGGCGAATATCGCGCTTGGCCCGATCAGCATCGCGACCACGGTCGTATCGGCCGGAACCCCGACCAACAGTGCCACGATCTCGGCCTCTGGTCCGGTCGATCCGGTGCCGGCCAACAACACCGCCACCGATGGCGGGGCGACCATCACCGCCCAGACCATCGACCTGCGCGCCAACAAATCCGGCCCGACCCCGGCGCTGGTCGTGGTGGGCAACGTCTATAGCTTTTCGATCAGCACATCGAATGTCGGCACGACCGCATTTTTCGGCACCATCGAGATAACCGACACCCTTCCTGCCGGGCTTGAGGTGACAGCCTTCACCCTGAACGGCTGGAGCTGCACCCCCGCCGCCCCGGTGACGGGTCCGGCCAGCATCCTGTGCACCCGCACCTATACCGCCGGGGCGCCGCTGGCCGCAGGGGCCACCACGCCATCGGTCGGTATGACGGCCACCGTGACCGCTGCCGGCAGTCTTGCAAACGGCCTGACCGTCGGTTCGCCCGACCCGAACCTGCCCGACCTCAATACGCCCAACAACACCATCACCTATACGGTCACCGCCAGTGACCCGTTGGATTCGGCCGATATCTCGGTGGTCAAGACCGCCGATCTGGCCAGCCTTCCGGCGGGCCAGGTGCAGACCTTCCGCATGGAGATCCGCAACACTGGGGCGGCACCCGCCACCAACGTCACCCTGAGCGATACCCTGACCGGCCTGATCAACACCTCGGTCGGACCGACCGGCGCGGGGTTCATCGACGTCACCGCGCCGCCCGGGGTGTCGTGTTCGTCGGTGCCCTCGGGCACGGGGCGGGCGCTGACCTGCACCATTGCCAGCCTGCCGGTCTGCATCAGTGGCGTCGATTGCCCGGTGGTCGTGGTCAATGTGCGGCCCGGCGGCAATGCGGGCACACGCATCAACACGGCCAGTGTCAGTTCAAGCAGCACGGCGGACCCCAATCTGTTCAACAACGCCAGCACGGTGCCCTATACGGTCGAGGCGCGGGCCGATGTGACCGTCACCAAGGCCGACAGCCCCGATCCGGTCACCGCCGGCCAGAACCTGACCTATGTCATCACGGCGCGGAACCTGGCGAACGGGCTGTCCACTGCGGCGGGTGTCAGCATCACCGACACGCTGCCCCACGATGTGACTTTCGTCTCTGCGACGCCATCCTTTGGCACCTGTCCCACCCGGCCTGCCGCCGGATCGACCACCGGGCCGGGCAACAACAGCGTGATCTGCAATTTTGGCTCGATCCTCAATGGCGCGCAGCAGACGGTGACCATCATCGTGCGGCCCAATCTGGTGACGCGCGGCACCACGCTGACCAACAGTGTCAGCGTGACAACCACCACCACGGAAACCGATGCCACCAACAACACCGCAACCGCCATGACGCCGGTGCTGGTGCCAGTGATCGATCTTCTGGTGAACAAGGATGACACGGTGAATGTGCTGACTGTGGGGGATGACACGGTCTATCAGATCAGGGTCACCAACCTTGGCCCCTCGGCGGCGGAAAACGTGATTGTCACCGACAGCATGCCGACGACCCGCATCTCCTATCGGTCGCATGTGGTGCCGGCGGATGGCAGCTGCACCACGGTGCCGGCGGTGGATTCGCTGGGTGGCACCCTGACCTGCAGCTTTCCGGTCATTCCGGCCGGGCAGTCGCGGCTGATCGAGATCACCGGGCGCGGTGTGGCCAAGGGCACGGCCGTGAACACCGTCAGCGTCACCTCGGACGAAACCGCGCTGGGGTATGAACCGACCATCGTCAACAACACCGACGAAGAAGGCACCACGGTCCGCACCCGGGCGGACATGCAGGTCGTCAGCAAGGTGGCCACCCCCGCCACTGTGACCCTGCGCATGCCCTTTACCTATACCGTGACCGTGCGTAACAACGCAGGTGCCAGTCGGGCCGAGGCCGATGATGTCGTGGTTTCGGATACCCTGCCGGCGGGCATGGAGCTGACCGGCACGCCGACGGTTGCCGTGATCACCGGCACCACCACCGTTGCGTCCTGCACCGGTGCTGCGGGCGCTGTGTCGTTTATCTGTTCGCTGGGCACGGTCAGCACCGGGGCCGAGATGCAGATCACCGTTCCGGTCCGTGTCGTTACCGTGACCGCGACCGGGCAAAGCTTTACCAACACCGCCACGGTGGCAACCACGTCGTTCGACGATGTTCCGGCCAACAACAGCAACGGCGGCGCGGTCGTGGTGACTGCCGCCTCGTTGGCGGGCAGCGTGTTCCGCGACTTTGCCAATGACGGCGCGATGACAGCCGGTGACACCGGGCTTTCGGGCATCCCCATGACCCTGACCGGCACCGCGCTGGATGACACACCGGTCAGCCGCAGCGTGACCACCGATGCCGGGGGCGGCTACAGCTTTGGCCTGTTGCCCGAGGGCACTTACAGCATCAGTCAGGGTGCGGTTTCCGAATCCCATCTGGGCAATGGCCTGACCGCCGCCGGAACTGCCGGCGGCACGGTGGCCCCCACGGTGATTTCCGCGATTGCGCTGCCGGGGGGCACGGCTGCCACCGGCTATCTGTTCCCCAAGGTGCCGCAGGCCAGGATCGCCATCGCCAAGGCGTTGCAGGCCGGGCCAACGTTGCAGGCCGATGGCCGCTTTGACGTGACCTTCCGGTTGGTGGTGCGCAACCTCAGCCTTGAAGGATTGACCGGCATCGAGGTGACAGACGTCTTGCAAGGCGCAGGCCCGCTGTTCGGCACCCATGTGGCCACCACGCCGACCACGCCCGGCACCTATAACCTGACCGCCGCGCCTGCGGGCAGCTGTGGCGGGCTGAATGGCGGCTTCAACGGCGCGTCCTCGCCTCTGGCGGCAAGCGGTTTTGATCTGGCATCCGGGGCCAGCTGCACCATCGACCTTGCGCTGACGGTGATGCCGTCGAACCCGCTGCCACCGGTTCTGGCCGGGGGCGAGCGCTATCAGAATCAGGCATCGGTCACGGCTGTGGGGGCGCTGTCGGGCCAGACCTCGGCCACCAATCCGCAGCTTGCCGACCTGTCCGCTAACGGTGCGATCCCGGACCCGAATGGCAACGGGCTTGGCAACGAGCCGGGCGAGAATGACCCAACCCCGGTGTCGTTGGGCCTGACGGCGGGGATCAGCCTGATCAAGTCGCTGTCGGCCGTCACCGACACCACTGGCGACGGGTTGATCGGGGCGGGTGATACGGCAAATTACGCCTTTACAGTGTCGAATACTGGCCAGATCGCGCTGGCCAATGTTACCATCACCGACCCGCTGGTGGCGGTGACGGGCGGGCCGGTCAGCCTGGCCGTGGGCGAGGTGAACAGCACCAGCCTGACCGCCAGCTATACGCTGACCCAGGCGGATGTGGATCGCGGGTATGTCGAAAACTCCGCCACCGTCACGGCGGCGGCGGTGGCGGCGGATGGCAGTCCTTTCCTTGACGATGCGGGGAACCCCGTCACCGTCAGCGATGTGTCGGACGCGGGCACCGATGCAACAGGCGCCCCGGTTCCGGCCCCCGAAGGCACGGAAACGCCGGATGGCACCGGGGCCACCGATGGTGATCCGGCCAATGACCCAACGGTGCTGACGCTGGCTCTCAGCCCGCGCATCGTGCTGGTCAAGTCGTTGGTGGCGGTCACCGACACCACCGGCGATGGGCTGATTGGTGCGGGCGATACGGCAAATTATGCCTTTACTGTGTCGAATGCCGGCAATGTGACCTTGGCCAATGTCACCATCACCGACCCGCTGGTGGCAGTGTCTGGCGGGCCGGTCAGCCTTGCCGTGGGCGAGGTGAACAGCACGGCCTTTACCGCCAGTTACACGCTGAGCCAGGCGGATGTGGATCTGGGCTATGTCGAGAACACCGCCACAGCGACGGCGACGGCGGTCACTGCCGCCGGCACGCCGATTGTCGATGGCGGCGGCACCCCGGTCACGGTCAGCGATGTGTCGGACGCAGGCACCGCGCCCGATGGCAGCGTGGTGGCTGATCCGGCCACGACCGAAACGCCGGACGGCACCGGCGCCACCGATGGCGACCCGGGCAATGACCCGACTGTGGCACTGATCTCTCCGATCCCGCAGATCGTGCTAATCAAGCGCATCACAGGCACCACCGACAGCAATGGCAACGGGTATGTCGATCTGGGTGATGTGGTGAATTACGCCTTTACAGTGTCGAATACTGGCCAGATCGCGCTGGCCGATGTCACCATCACCGACCCGTTGGTGGCAGTGTCGGGCGGGCCGGTCAGCCTGGCCGTGGGCGAGGTGAACAGCACGGCCTTTACCGCCAGCTATACCATCACCGCCCCCGATATCGCGCGGACCTATGTCGAAAACTCGGCCATCGTGACCGGCGCGGCGGTCACCTCGGCGGGCACGCCGATTGTGGATGCGGGCGGCAACCCTGTGACGGTCAGCGATGTGTCGGATGCCGGCACCGCGCCCGATGGCAGCGTGGTGGCCGATCCGGCCACCACCGAAACGCCGGATGGCACCGGCGCCACCGATGGCGATCCGGGCAATGACCCAACCGTGATCCGGGTGGGACAACCGCGGATCCAGCTGGATATCGCCATTGCCGATATTCCCGACACCAACGGCAACGGCATCATCGATGCGGGCGATCAGGTGATCTACAGCTTTACGGTGACCAACACCGGCGATGTGGATCTGACCAATGTCACCATGAAACCGGCGTCGCTGACGTTGCTTCTGCCCGGTCTGTCCTGCCCGCCGATCGATCTTGCGGTGGGCGAGACGCGCACCCTGCTGTGCACCGGCACCGCCTATACCATCACCCCCGCCGATGTGACGGCGGGGACTGTGTCGCTGGCAGGCACCGCGACCGGCGAGTCGCTGGCCGGGCAAGTGGTGTCGGATGACGATGCCGTGGTGTCGCCCGCGCTGGGGCTGGGGGGGCTGACGATCACCAAGACGGTGGACCGCTCACGGGTGAACCCCGGCGAGGTGGTGCGCTATACCGTGACGGTGACCAATACCTCGACCACGCTGACCACGGTGACGAATGTGGCCGATGTGCTGCCGGTGGGCTTTGTCTATCAGCCGGGCAGCGCCACCCTTGGCGGTGTGGCCCGCGAGCCTGTGATATCGGGCCGCACGCTGACCTGGGCGGGTGTCAGCCTGACACCGGGGGCCAGTGCCGTGGTGATTCTGGATGTGCTGGTTGGGGCCTCGGTCACGCCGGGCGATCATGACAACGTGGCCCGTGCGGTCAGTCCGCTGACCGGCCGGCCGGTGACGGCGGATGCCGTGGCCACGGTGCGGGTGGCGGCGGATCCGGTGTTTGCCTGCTCGACCGTGATCGGCCGGGTGTTCGATGACCTCAATCAGGACGGCTATTACAACGACGAGCCAAAAGGGAACCGCGCCGCGATTACCGACCAGACCTATCGCGCCGGAAAATGGAGCGCGCCAGAAACCCCGCAGCGCGAACAGGGCCTGCCGGGCGTGCGTCTTGTGGCGCCGAACGGGCTGGCGATCACCACCGATGCCCATGGCCGGTTCAGCGTGCCCTGTGCCGCCCTTCCTGCCGACATAGGGTCGAATTTCATGCTGAAACTCGATACGCGCACCCTGCCGTCGGGCTATCGGCTGACCACGGAAAATCCGCGCGTGGTGCGGGTGACACCGGGGATGCTGACCAAGATGAACTTCGGCGCGACGATCAGCCGGGTGGTGCGGGTCGATCTGTCGGCGCGGGCCTTCACGGCGGATGGCGGCGGGCTGACGCCGCGCCCGGAACTTCTGGCCGGGCTCAAGACCATGGTGGCACAGATCGCCGACACGCCGACCGTGCTGCGCATCAGCTATCAGCTGGCCAAGGGCGAAAGCGACGCGCGGGCCCGGCAGGCGATGCGCGCGGTGGAACGGCAGTTGCGCAATCTGTGGCCGGCCAACGGGCGCTATCAGTTGAATGTCGAAAAGGTCATTCAGCGTGCTGCCCCCAAAGCT
>JBKBOF010000126.1:0-8580 GCA_046294955.1 Paracoccaceae bacterium | reverse complement strand
TACCGTTACCCTGTGGACAACATCTTGCGATGGACCCGGCACGAGTTGCCGCGCGACACTGGCCTGACCGTCCCGCAAGGCGCCAATCAAGGCGGCCTGAACCTCGGGATGCCGCAAGGCGATCGCGTGGTGGCGACCGATCATACCCGCGCCAAACATCACTGTGGCCAAAGCGTTCATCGCCACGATACGGTCATCCGGGCCGACGATCAGCGCGGGCAGAGGGATGCCGTCTATCACTGCCGCTTCGATCATTGTGAAGTCCTTGCCCGATCCGACGTCGCCGGTCTTACATGCTTTGTTGACCGAAAGCGAGAGATCGCCTTGAACCAGTTTCGATGCCGATGCGCTTGCCTTGCATAGATTGACGCTACGTCATACGAAACGTTGGTACGAGTGCCCCGCTGTTGCCCTTTGTCTTGCAGGAGTGTCTCGTTGACGATTTCAAACGCTGGCCCGGATCCCATGCCACGTCGCACCGGCACAAGCCTTGGGCCGTTTGTGGCAATCGGGCTACCGCAGGTTCTTGCGGAGGCTCTGGCCGTGCACCGTCCGATCCTGTCACTCGATCTGGATATGATCAGCACGGCGGGACTGAACGAACTTGAAAACGCCATCGTGGGATGCCGTTTGTTGGGTGCTCAGGTCGATGCAATCGAAGTGATCGCCAGGTTGGTGGCGGCCGACTATCGGGGTCCCCTGATCGTGGTGACACCTCCCTTGCCGAACCCGCGAATGGTAGAGCGTGAATTGGCCCTTGTGGCCGACGGAATGAAGGTCAGACTGATCGAGATGTCGTAGCCGTTACAGCATCGGTCACAGCATCGGCCGCAGGCCAGCACGGAACCGCATGGCATTGGCGACGTAACTTGACGCCGATTTCAGCAACCGGTCGCGCGCTTCGGCATCCAGCGTGCGGATCACCCTTCCAGGGCTGCCCATAACCAGACTGAAATCCGGAATATCCTTGCCCTCGGTGATCAGCGCACAGGCCCCGATCAGGCAACCCCGGCCAATTTTCGCGCCGTTCAATATGGTGGCGCCCATCCCGATCAGCGACCCGTCCCCGATGGTGCAACCGTGCAGCATTGCCTTGTGCCCAATGGTGCAGTCCACCCCGATTGTCAGCGGATACCCCATATCGGTGTGCAACACGCAGTTTTCCTGTATGTTGGATCTGGAGCCAAGACGGATTTCTTCATTGTCGCCGCGCAGGGTTGCGCCGAACCAGACCGAAGCTGCGTCCTCCAACACGACCCGGCCAATCAGATTGGCATCCGGCGCCATCCAAGCCGACGGGGCGATGTCCGGAGCATGTCCGTCCAGTGAATAGATCATCGCGCATCAAACTCCCGGTTCAGGCCGCGCACGAAATCCGAAAGATCCGGCTGTCGGTCGCGGCGCAAGCGTTCTGCTGTAACAACGGTCAGCAAGTTGTTGAAAGTGTGATCTAGATCATCATTCACCAGCACATATTCATATTCTGCCCAATGGCTGATTTCATCGCGACTTTTTGCCATGCGACCGGCGATGACATCTTCGCTGTCCTGCCCGCGCGCCCGCAGACGGCGGTCAAGCTCGGCAATCGACGGCGGCAGGACAAAGACCGACACCACATCCCGCCCAAGCGCTGAATTGCGGATCTGCTGGCCGCCTTGCCAGTCAATGTCGAACAGCGTGTCCCGGCCTTCGCGCATTGCAGTTTCGACGGGTGCGCGTGGACTGCCATAGAAATTGCCGAACACCTCGGCGTGCTCCAGCATCTGACCATCGGCAACCAAGTCCTCGAATTCGACCCGCGTCTTGAAATAATATTCGCGCCCGTCCTCTTCGCCCGGACGGGGCGCGCGGGTGGTGGCCGACACCGAAAAGCGGATCGTCGGATCCCAGAGCATCAACCGCTTGGCAAGGGTCGATTTTCCCGCACCCGACGGCGAAGACAGGATAAGAAGAAGGCCCCGGCGCTGCATCGTCACTCCACGTTCTGAACCTGTTCGCGCATCTGATCGATCACGGTTTTCAGGTCAAGCCCGATCCGGGTCAGTGCCAGAGCCTGTGCCTTGGAACACAGCGTATTGGCCTCGCGCATGAATTCCTGCATCAGAAAGTCAAACTTGCGACCGACCGGGCCGGGTTCGGCCAGCAGCGCACGGGCGGCTTCGACATGGGCGGTCAGGCGGTCCAGCTCCTCTGTGACGTCCTGCTTGACGGCGATCAACGCCAGTTCCTGCGCCACGCGGGCCTCGTCCGCACCGTCGGCGTGGTCAAGGATACGGGCAAGGGCGTCGCGCAGGGTCGCGGCGGCCGTGTCCCGGCGGGCGTCGGCTTGGGCTTTGGCGGCAAGGGTCAAGGCGGCGATCTGGTCCAACTGTCCGGCGATCACCGATCGCAGGGCAGACCCTTCGGCCGCCCGCATGGCGGTGAAATCGGCCAAAAGTGCCGGCAGGTCGGTCAGCAAGGCCGCACGCAACGGGCTGCTGTCTTCATCCGTTGCAGAGGTTTCCAGAACGCCCCGCACCGCCAGAACATCTGCCGCGGTCGCTTGACCCAAGGTGACACCGATCTGCATCGCGGCCCCTTCAACCTCGTGCAGGGCAGCCAGCACCGCCGCAAGGACTGGAGGATTGACACGCAGGCCGGCCTCGGCCTCGCCCGGCTCGCGGCTGACCTTCAGCGACAGGCTGACATTGCCGCGCGACAGCGCCTTTTGCACCTCGGCCCGGATCGCCAGTTCAAGCCCATCGACCCAATCGGGCAGGCGCAGACGCAGATCAAGGCCCTTGCCGTTCACCGACCGGATATCCCAGACCCAACTGTATCCGGCGCCCTGCCCCTTGCGGGCGGCAAACCCTGTCATCGAAACGGTCATGCGATATCCCCCCACCGCCAGCGAAGCGGTGTTTACCATTTGTTAAGAATGCGGACCCCAAGACCGACCCTTTGGTATAGTCTTTTCCCATCAGGGAACGTGAGTCGGCCCGCATGTCGCAAGCCAGCCTGTGCTGGCATCACCTTGCGACTCGCATATCACGGCGGGAAAGGTCTGGGCAACCTGAGGGTTGTCCCGGCGCTGTTTGGAGACGGAAAGAATGGCATTCGGATGGACGGGTCGCGGGTCTGACGGATCTGATCGCTTTGGCACTGGCATGATTGCGGAACTGCGCGCCTATTGGGAGGCGTTGCGCGAAGGCGACATGCTGCCCCGGCGCGACAGGGTGGACCCGCGCGGCATCGCCAATGCGCTGGAACACAGCTTTCTGATCGAACGCATCGCGCCGGGCATTGCCCGGTTCCGGATCTCGGGGATGATCTACAACGATCTGATGGGAATGGACGTGCGGGGTATGCCGATGTCGTGCCTTTTTCTTGGCGATGCGCGCGACCGGTTGCAGCTTGATCTGGAACGGGTATTCCGCGCACCGTCGATCCTGACACTTGATCTTCTGGCCGAACGCAGCCTTGGGCGACCGCACCTGCGCGGGCGGATGCAGATCCTGCCCATGCTGGGAAGCGATGGCGACAGCACCCTTGCCATCGGGGTTCTGGAGCTTGACGGTGCCATCGGGCGCGCACCGCGCCGCTTTTCGATCACCCAGACCCAGCTTGAACAACTGGACCGTCACCCCCCGACCGAAGCCCGGTCAGACCCCCAGCCCAAGCCGGAGCCCACGCTGCCACGTCCGCCACGGGCGCAACCGGGTGTGCCGCATCTGCGATTGGTGAAAGCCTGACAAAAAGGGGGCGGCACCGTCGGCGCCGCCCGCATGGAAAAATCCCAACCCGCAGTTTACAATGCGACGCGATGGCCGCTCTGCCGGAAGGCCAGCAATTCTTCGGCGACCAGAAACGCAAGTTCCAGCGACTGGCTGGCGTTCAGGCGCGGATCGCAGGCGGTGTGATAGCGGCTTGACAGATCCTCATCCGTCACGGCGCGCAAGCCCCCGGTGCATTCGGTCACATCCTTGCCGGTCATTTCGAAATGCACACCGCCGGGGATGGTGCCCTCGTCCTTGTGGATGGCAAAGAATTCGCGGACCTCGGACAACACCGCGTTGAACGGACGGGTCTTGTAACCTGACGGCGACTTGATGGTGTTGCCGTGCATCGGGTCGCAGGACCAGACGACATTCGCGCCCTCTTCCTTGACCGCTTTGATCAGGCGCGGCAGGTGTTCGGCCACCTTGCCCGCGCCAAAGCGCGCGATCAGGGTCAGCCGCCCGGCTTCGTTGGTCGGGTTCAGCTTGGCCATCAGAACCTTCAGATCTTCGACAGTGGTGGTCGGCCCACATTTAAGACCTATCGGGTTCAGCACGCCCCGACAGAATTCGACATGCGCGCCATCCACCTGACGGGTGCGGTCGCCGATCCACAGCATATGACCCGAGCCTGCCACGTTCTGCCCGGTGATACTGTCCACCCGGCACAGGGCTTCTTCGTATTCCAGCAGCAGGGCTTCGTGGCTGGTGTAGAATTCCACCGTCGTCAGCATATGGGCGGTGTCGGAATTCACCCCGGCCGCCGTCATGAAATCCAGCGCGTCGGCAATGCGGTTCGACAACTCGCGGTAGCGTTCGGCCTTGTCATGTTCGGCAAAACCCAAGGTCCATGAATGGACGCGGTGAATGTCGGCAAAACCACCGGTCGAGAACGCACGCAACAGGTTCAGGCTGGCAGCGGCCTGCGTGTAGGCTTGCAGCATCCGCGCCGGATCTGGCTGGCGCGCTTCTGGCGTGGCATCGAAGCCATTGATGATGTCGCCGCGATAGCTGGGGTATTCCACGCCGCCGATCACCTCGGTCGGGGCGGAGCGTGGCTTGGCGAACTGACCCGCCATGCGACCCACCTTGATCACCGGAACCTTGGCACCATAGGTCAGGACGATGGCCATTTGCAGCATCACACGAAAGGTGTCGCGGATGTTGTCGGCACTGAATTCGGAAAAACTTTCGGCGCAATCCCCGCCCTGAAGCAGGAAGGCCTTGCCCTCGGACGCCAGTGCGAGTTGCTTTTTCAGCCTGCGCGCCTCGCCGGCAAAGACCAGCGGTGGATATTTCGCAAGCTGTGCCTCGACCGCCGTCAATGCAGCCGTGTCGGTATAGTCGGGCATTTGCACCCGTGGCTTCAGGCGCCAGTCCGATTTCTGCCAGGCCTTGGTCATGGCGATCTCCCTCCCTCTCGGGGTCGTTAGCGGTATCGCGCCGCTGTATAAGGTCTGAGGTGCGGATTGCAAAGGGCGAAACGCCGGGTGCGTTGTGATCTGTCCCCTTGCGGTGCACCTGATTTCCTGTCTGTTATGCCCGTATCCGACATGAACAGGTCGCAAGATGTCAACGCCTCCCGCCCGTGCCCAGAAAAATGAAGCGCCCGCCCCGACGCGGCGCTTTGTGTTCGTGCTGCTGGACCGCTTTACGATGCTGTCGTTTTCCTGCGCGATCGAGCCGCTCAGGTTGGCCAATTACGTTGCGGGCAAGCCGCTTTACACATGGGCATTGGCGGGTGAAGGCGGGGTCGAGGCCACCTGTTCCAACGGGGCGACGTTCAAGCTGGACATGGGGCTGGAGGATGTGGATCGCGATGACACCATCCTTGTCTGCGGCGGCATCGACATCCAGCGGTCCACCACCAAGCCGGTGCTGAACTGGCTGCGGCGCGAGGCGCGGCGCGGCAATGTGATTGGCGGGATGTGCACCGGAGCCTATGCCCTGGCCAAGGCCGGGCTGCTGGATGGCAAGAAGGCCACGATCCATTGGGAAAATCAGGACGGGTTCATTGAGGAATTCGAACAGGTCAAGTTGACCAAATCGGTCTTCGTGATGGATGGCAACCGCCTGACCACGGCGGGCGGCACGTCGTCGATTGATCTGGTGCTGAAGATCATAGCCACCGATCATGGGCAGGATCTGGCCAACACGGTCGCGGACCTTTTGATCTATTCAACCATCCGCACCGATCAGGACACACAGCGCCTGTCGATCCCGACGCGCATAGGGGTGCGGCACCCCAAGCTGAGCCAGGTCATCCAGATGATGGAAGGCAATATCGAAGACCCGCTGTCCCCTGCCGATCTGGCTGATCTGGTGGATATGTCCACCCGCCAGTTGGAACGCCTGTTCCGACGTTATCTGAACCGCAGCCCAAAGCGCTATTACATGGAACTGCGGCTGGGCAAGGCACGCAACCTGCTGATGCAGACCGACATGAGCGTGATCAATGTGGCTTTGGCTTGCGGCTTTGCCAGCCCGTCGCACTTTTCGAAATGCTACCGCAGCCATTACAACACGACCCCGTATCGCGAGCGGGGCACCCAAGGGCCGACACCACCCACGCGGCTGTCGATCTGATCCCTGCGCGGGTGGCGCGCGGCCTTCAGCGGGGTTCAGCCGGGGCCATACGATAAATCGCACCATCGATCACCGACACAAACCAGATCGACCCGTCAGGTGCCTCGCGCACATCGCGCACCCGGCCGGTTTCGTCGGCTGCAATGCGTTCTTCGGCAAACCCGGTGTCGGCCGGGAGGCTGGGGTCAAGCCGAGACAGAAAGCTGGTATTCAGCGATCCAGTGAAGATGTGACCCGCCCATTCCGGCACCAAAGCGCCCGAATAGACGATCATGCCAGAGGGGGCGATGGACGGATCCCAATAGTGCAAGGGTTGTTCCATGCCGTCTTGCGCGGTGCCTTCCCCAATGCTGGCCCCATTGTAGTTCACGCCGTAGCTGATCACCGGCCAGCCATAGTTCTTTCCTGCCTCAACCCTGTTCACCTCGTCTCCGCCCCGCGCACCATGTTCGACCAGCCACAGCGCACCGTCGGGGCCCAGGGTCGCTCCCTGCGCATTGCGGTGGCCTTTGGAAAACACACCCGGACGCCATCCGTCCAGTGTGGTGGCCGGGCTGCCATCACGGTTCAGGTGGATGACGCTGCCCTCGACCAGAGCTGGATCCTGCGCCTGCATGCCCCCCGGCCCGGTGCCCCGGTCGCCAGCGGTGATGAATACGGTGCCATCACCAGACTCGACGATCCGGCTGCCGAAATGTCGACCACCACGGGCTGCATCTCCGGAATAAAGCGTCTGGAAACCTTCCAGTGTTGCGCCGTCCTCGGACAGGCGCCCCTTGCCTACGGCGGTTGCCGCCCCGCCCCCGACAGATGTCGAAAACGACAGCCAAACCTCGCGGGTTTGGGCAAAATCATGCGGGATCATTACATCCAGCAAGCCACCCTGCCCTTCGGCAAACACCTCGGGCGTTCCGCTGACCAGCGACGCGATACCATCACGCACCAGATGCAAGCGCCCGTTGCGTTCCGTCACAAGGATCGCGCCACCGGGCAGAAACCCAATGGCCCACGGCTCGTCAAAGCCGGTCGCGACCGGCGTGATCTGCATCTGACCGGCCGAGGTTTCGACCGTGCTTTGCGCAGCAAGTGGCAGCGCAAGAATGCAGGCAACCCCAAATGGAAGGGCGATGGCGGCAAATCGGGTGCGGTTCATAAGGTTTCCTGTGAGTCTGTTTCTCGGTTTGCATAAAAAACGTGGCTCTGCAGGATCAGGTTCCAGCCGCCTCGCGCAACCGTGACGTGATGTGACCGCGATCCGCCCCGCTTACCGAAGCGTCATCCGGCAAGATTCCATTCGACAAGGCGCTTTTCTTTTGTGAAACGCCCCACTAGTTTCGTGCGCAGGATAAAATTCCGACATGGGAGACATACAATGAAAAAACTGCTTCTTGCCACCGCCGCCACCGCACTGGTTGCCGGGGCCGCGCAGGCCGAAGACATCAAGATGGGGATCATCCTTGGCTTTACCGGGCCGCTGGAATCGATCACGCCGAACATGGCGGCGGGTGCCGAGATGGCGATCAAGGAAGTGAATGAATCGGGCAAGTTTGCCTTGGGCACCATGGTGCCGGTCCGGGCTGACTCGACCTGTATCGACGCCGCTGCCGCCACCGCAGCCGCTGACCGTCTTGTGACCGCTGAAGGCATCAAGGCCATCATGGGCGCAGACTGTTCGGGCGTGACCGGGGCGATCTTGCAAAACGTCGCACGTACCAATGGTGTGGCGATGATCTCGCCGTCGGCCACTTCGCCTGCGTTGTCCACGGCGGAGGATGACAACCTGTTCTTCCGCACCGCCCCGTCGGATGCGCGTCAGGGCGTGGTGATGACCGATATCCTGATGGACAAGGGTATCAAGACCGTGGCTCTGACCTATACCAACAACGACTATGGCAAAGGTCTTGCCGACAGCTTCGCAGGTGCCTTTACCGCCGCAGGCGGCACAGTGACCATCAACGCCCCGCATGAAGACGACAAGGCCGACTATTCGGCGGAAGTCGCCTCGCTCGCCTCGGCCGGTGGTGAAGTGCTTGTGGTCGCAGGATACACCGACAAAGGCGGCAAGTCGATCATCCAAGCCTCGCTCGATTCGGGAGCATTCTCGACCTTCGTGCTGCCCGACGGAATGGTGGGCGAAAAATTGGTGGCCGATATCGGCGCGGGCCTGAACGGGTCGTTCGGCCAGTATCCCGGCACCGACAGCCAAGGTGCCGAGGTGTTCCAGAGCCTTGCCACCGCC
>JBKBOF010000125.1:0-8712 GCA_046294955.1 Paracoccaceae bacterium | reverse complement strand
ACAACGGTCCGGTCTGCGGTTGCCCGCACACGCTGCGCAGCCTCGCCACCACGGGCGATTTCATCTGCTGCCTCGCGTTCGCGCTCGGCCCGCATCCGGGCAAAGGTTGCGGCAAGGTTCTGTTCCGGCAAGTCGGTCCGTGTCAGGCGGACGTCGATGACCTCGATCCCCAATGCGCCGGATTCGGTCCGCGCACGATCCCGGATCTGGTTCATTAATGTGGTCCGGTCTTCGGACAGCACACGGTTTGATGGCACCGAACCCAGAACCTCGCGGATGGCGGCGTTCAGGATACGGTCTAGGCGGGTCTGGGCAGCATCGACGCCCCCTGCACCAACGGCTTCGCGGAAATCGACCAGATTTGTGATCCGCCAGCGGGCGAACGCATCGACCACAAGGCGGCGGTCATCCAGTGGCGTGACTTCCATCGGTTGGGTCGGCAGGCCCAAAATACGGCCGTCGTATTTCACGACTTCTTGGATCAGCGGGATCTTGAAGCCCAGTCCGGGCGTTTCCTTGACCTGTTTGACCTGCCCGAATTGCAGCACCAGCGCCTTTTCGCGTTCATCGACGATGAACAGCGACGATAGAACCGCAGCGCCGACAAGCACGACGACCGGAAGAATGAATTGCGCTTTCATCAGTTGTTACCCCCAGTGACAGCGGCCGTTGCAGGTGCGGCGGCAGGTGTCATCCGTCCCAGATCATTCAGCGGAAGGAATGGCACAACGCCCTGACCACCGCCGTCGCCGCCCTGAACACCGTCCAGGATGACCTTGTTCATGCCACCCAAGACACGCTCCATGGTTTCCAGATACATGCGTTTGCGCGTCACTTCCGGTGCTTTGATGTATTCTTCATAGACCGACATGAACCGGCTTGCCTCACCCGACGCGTCATTGACGACCTGTGCACGGTAGGCTTCCGCCTCTTCGACCAGACGCGCGGCCTCACCACGTGCCCCGGCAGTTACACGGTTGGCATAGGCGTCGGCTTCTTTTTCCAACCGGTCGCGTTCTTGTTGCGCGGCCTGAACCGCACGGAATGCATCGATCACTTCACGCGGTGGGTCGGCCTTTTCAAAGTTGACCCGGATCACGTTCAAGCCCGCGTCATAGGTGTCGAGCGTGCCCTGCACCGCCGCCCGCAGATCGGTAGCGATCGCGCCCCGGTCTCGGTTCAGGATGGGGGCGAGTTCTGACCTCGCGATGATGTCACGCATGGCTGATTCAGATACCGCACGAATGGTGTCAGCTGGATCCGCAAGGTTGAACAGGTACTTCGCCGGATCGCCGATGTTCCAAACAACCTGAAACCCGATATCAACGATGTTCTGGTCGCGCGTCAGCATGAGGCCGCCATCTTCACCGGTCCGGCCTACACCGATATCGGTGGTGCGTTCGTTCGTAACCTGAACGATTTCAGCCGTGATCAAAGGCCAAGGTGCAAAATTCAAACCCGGATTGCCGATAGTCGAAAACTCGCCCAGGAACAATTCAACAGAACGTTCTTCCGGGCGCACAGTGTAGAACGACATGAAAGACCATAGGACGGCAGCCGCCAAAGCGCCAAGTACGACACCTTGCTTGGTAATCCGCGGGGCGGACGGACCTCGCCCCCCCCCATTGCCGCCGCCACCGTTGAAGCCGCCTTTGCCGCGACCGCCCATCAGGACGCGCAACTGTTCTTGCCCCTTTTTCACGATCTCGTCGATTTCCGGGATCTGTGGACCCGAGCTTTCCGGCCTTCGCCCACCAGGCTTGCGTTCATCGTCACGCCCGTTGCCCCGATCATCACCACCCGAGCCGCCACCGCCGCCCCAGGGACCTCCACTTGCCATTCGTTGAAACCCTTCTTCTTTTGCTTTATGTCTAACTGGTCATTCTGTCGCGAAAATCAAGCAATTCCGGTCACGCAGTGCGTGTCGGTGTCCGCATCGTGACCAGTTCTTCTGCCATGGTCGGATGAACAGCGACCGTACGGTCGAAATCCTCCTTTGTTGCCCCCATTTTGATGGCAATCGCGGCCAATTGGATCATTTCTCCGGCCTCGGGTGCGACGATGTGACAGCCCAGAACCTTGCGCGTGGCTACACTGACGATCAGTTTCATCAAAACCCGCGTGTCACGTCCGGCAAAGGCAGACCGCATGGGCCGGAAGCTGGTGCAGTAAACCTCGATGGGTTCGCGGTCCCGCGCGACTTCTTCTGTCAATCCGACCGTGCCGAGTTCGGGTTGGGTAAAGACGGCACTGGGGATCAGATCATGATCGACGGGGGTCGGATTACCCTCGAACACCGTGTTCACAAAGGCCATGCCTTCGCGGATGGCCACCGGTGTCAGATTGACGCGGTTTGTCACATCTCCGATCGCATAGATCGACGGCACGCCGGTCTGGCTGTAGGCGTCCACGATGATTTCACCCCGTCTGCCGATTCCGACACCCAGATCCTCCAGCCCGATCCCGTGGCTGTTCGGGCTGCGACCGGTGGCGAACAGCACGGCGCCAAAGGTGCTTTCGGTACCATTGGTGGCCTTGACCCAGACCGGACAGCCCGCTTTCCCCGAGTGGGGCAGCAGATCCACTGCCGAAGCCGCACTGACACCCAGGCTGCCATCGCCCTGCGTCATGGCAGCCGCTTCGGCCATTTCCACGATATTGGTGCCCAGATGCAGATCAATGCCCTGCGCCTTCATCGCCTCGGCCACCAGCCCGCGGGCTTCGTCGTCAAACCCCCGCAGGATCTGCGCGCCACGGTAGAATTGCGTCACCTTGACGCCAAGGCCCGTCAGGATGCAGGCCATTTCGCAGGCAATAAACCCGCCACCCACGATCAGGATTGATTTCGGTAAATTTTTCAAGATGAAAATATCGTCTGAGACCAATCCGATGTTCGAATTAGGCAAGTCAGGACGTTCGGGCCGACCACCTGTCGCGATCAGAATATGTTTCGCAGTGGCCGTCTCGCCGCTGCTCAACAGTACGCTGTGTGGGTCTGTCAGGCTTGCGCGGGCGTCATAGACACGGACACCAGAGCTTTCCAACAGCCGGCGATATACGCTTTCCAACCGATCCAGTTCCGCTTGAAGTTTTCCCCGGAACGCAGCCCAGTCGAATGTGCCATCAGGAATATCCCACCCGTATTCCCGCGCCTCGGATGGGATTTCGCGGAACGAAGACGCAAAAACCATCAGCTTTTTCGGCACACATCCGCGAATGACGCAGGTTCCCCCCAATCGGCTGTATTCGGCCAAGGCAACCCGTGCCCCCGTTGCCGCCGCCATTCGCGCGGCTCGCACCCCGCCAGAGCCCCCTCCGATGACGAACAGATCAAAGTCGAATGGCATCAGTCAATATCCGCAAAGATGTTTGAGGTCGGCACGAATTCGACCCGCTCATCCTGCACCTCACCCGAGTTGATATCGCGCACGGTGACACGGCCATCGCCGTGGCCAATCACCACGATATCGCAGATGTCGATGAACAGGCCGTTTTCCACCACACCCGGAATCTGGTTCAGAACCAAAGCCAACTGGCGCGGATTTCCGATGCGTTTGAGATGCAGATCAAGAATATAGTTCGACTCGTCCGTCACCAGCGGCGAGGCGCCGTTCATCCGCAACGTCACATCGCGGTTCAGAACATCGAGCGACACAAGCGTTTCTTCGACAAGCGCCTTGGTGGTTTGCCATCCGAACGGAATAACCTCGATCGGCAACGGGAATGCCCCCAATTGCGTGACATCCTTGGCCGCGTCCGCAATCACGATCATCTGGTCGGACGCCGTCGCCACGATCTTTTCCTGCAACAGCGCCGCACCCCCACCCTTGATCAGGTTCAGGTTGCCGTCAAACTCATCCGCGCCGTCGATGGTCAGGTCCAGCCATTTCGCCTCGTCCAGCGTGGTGATGGGCACACCCAGATGCGTGGCCAGTTGCGCGGTACGGCTTGAGGTGGGCACACCGACGACACGCAGCCCCTCTTCACGGATGCGCTCGGCCAGACAGCGCACCATCCATGCGGCCGTGGACCCGGTCCCAAGTCCCAGCTTCATGCCGTCTTCAACAAACTCGGTTGCGCGCTTGGCGGCCAGAAACTTGGCCTTGTCGATGGGTGACAGATCGGCAGACATGGGCGATTCCCTGACTTATGGACGGCAGCACTTTCGGGTTATAGGCAATGCAGACTGCGCGTGCGAGGGTCAATTGAGCGGCCGCCCCCATCCCTCGGGTCGCGCTCAAGGCCCGAGGTGAGCCAAGGGTCACACCCACCTGTCCCGATCTCCCGAGGAATCTGCCACCTGAGGTCCACGCCGCTTTAACCCGCGCAATGTCGCTTTCCTCTGGCGACAGTCGGGCAATCTGACGCAGACTGTGGGCATAATACCAAGGGGAAGCGGCATGTTCTTGTCTGTATTTGATATGTTCAAGGTCGGGATCGGTCCGTCATCCAGTCACACGATGGGGCCAATGGTGGCCGCCGCGCGGTTTCTGGACCAGTTGCGCTTGTCCCCCTTTCAGGCGCATGGGCTGAAGGCGTCGCTGCATGGGTCTTTGGCCTTTACCGGTGTGGGGCATGCAACCGACCGGGCCACGATCCTTGGTCTGGCGGGGTTTGCACCAGACACCTACGACGCAGAGCGCGCGGACGCGGCGCTGCACCAGATCCGTCAGACGCGCAAGATCAGCCCACCCGGCCTGCAAGACCTGCACTTCGACCCCGAGCGGGATCTGGCCTTTGACTACGGCCCTGCCCTGCCCGGTCATGCCAATGGCTTGATCCTGCGTGCAACCGACGCCCAAGGCGACGTCATCCTTGAGCAAACCTACTATTCCATCGGAGGCGGCTTTGTGCTGACGGCGGCCGAACTTGCCGCTACCACAAGCGACAAGACAAAAGCCCGCGCCGACGTGCCCTATCCGTTTGAAACTGCCGACGAGATGCTGACCATGGCGCGCGATAGCGGACTGTCCATCGCTGCCATGAAGCGGGCGAACGAGGTGCGCTTCCGCTCTGCCATGGACCTTGATCGCGGCATTGCCCGGATCTGGGAGGTGATGTCCGCCTGTATTGACCGCGGCATCGCAGGCTCTGGTATCCTGCCCGGCGGGCTGAAGGTGCGCAGGCGTGCAAAGGGCATCCACGATCAACTGATGGCCGAACGCGGGATGAACATGCAGGCGCCGCATACGATCAACGACTGGATGAGCCTGTATGCCATGGCGGTGAACGAGGAAAACGCCGCTGGTGGGCAGGTCGTGACCGCCCCCACAAATGGTGCTGCCGGTGTGGTTCCGGCCGTGATCCGCTATTGGCTGGACCATGTGCCGGGGGCGTCCCCGTCGCGGATCGGGGATTTTCTGCTGACGGCATCGGCCATCGGGGGCTTGTGCAAACACAACGCCAGCATCTCGGGCGCTGAATGTGGCTGTCAGGCAGAAGTCGGCAGCGCCGCCGCCATGGCTGCCGCAGGCCTTTGTGCCGTGCTGGGCGGCACGCCGGAACAAGTTGAAAACGCCGCCGAAATCGCTTTGGAACATCACCTTGGCATGACGTGCGACCCGGTGAAGGGGCTGGTGCAGGTGCCCTGCATTGAACGCAACGGTCTGGGCGCGATCAAGGCGGTGTCGGCGGCGTCGCTATCGCTGCGCGGTGACGGGCACCACCTCGTCAGCCTTGACGCCTGTATCGAGACGATGCGCCAGACCGGGCGCGACATGCACGCGAAATACAAGGAAACGTCGCTGGGCGGGCTGGCCGTCAACGTGCCGAATTGTTGACTGCCTTCTCAGCCTGCGGATGCAAGATTTGCGTGCAGAGAACGCCAGCGGTGCGCACCCGGTCATACAGCGCGAACTCTTGCGCATGGGCGTTGTGCAACCGGGACAGCAGATCGGCGGGCAAAATCAGTGCCTCGGACGGGGCCTTGGGGGACACGTTGCGCAGTGGAAGCCGCAGGTCTGCGCCAAGGCGCATCGACAGGAACGACAGCAGCCGGTCAAGGTCCGCATAGTCGAAGATATGGTTGACCGGCGGACCACTGTTCAGAAAGCCAAGGAACCTGTCCTGCCGCCCGATCCGCGCAAAGGGCGGCGGGTCGTCGGACAACCGCGCCGCGACGAAATCAGCGAATGTCATGCCATGGGTCGAGTTTTCGTGCCCACGCAACGCCTCGCGTTGCCGATAGCGGAACCAGCTTCCCAGATGTTCCATTGGTTCACGCATGACGGCAAAGGTTTCCGGCGGTGATCCGATGCGGGCGGTGATCCGCCGGGCCCATTTGCGGCCATAGATCTGGGCATTGATGTGTTTGTCACCCGTGTCGGCGGGCGTGGCCTTGGCATAGGGGGCCAATACCGCGCGCAAGGATTGGGTTGCCGTTTTGGGATTGGCCAGAAACACCAGCCGTGCCTTTTTCAGAACCAGCACTCTTGACCCCTGTTCTTCATGCCACCCGACAACGCTAAAGCCGGGAAGCAAGCATCGGCAAGGGCGGCGCGGACAATCGCGGCGCGGCGTGTCGTTTTTGCGATGGACCGACGGACAGTGCCACGCTACGGCTGGCAGCATGATCCGCCAACCTGACCGCATTCTTCCCGGCGTCGTGCTGATGCTTGCCTTTTGTGTGTTGGCACCTTTGCTGGACGTTTCGGCCAAGCTGGCCTCGGCCACCATCCCGGTCGCACAGATTGTGACGGCGCGATTCGTGGTGCAGGGTGCGCTGATGCTTCCGGTCATTCTGCTGATGGGGATCACGCTGCGCCTGACCGCGCGGGCATTCTGGCTGATCTGTCTGCGGGCACTGTTCCTGATCCTGTCCACCTTCAGCTTTGTGGCGGCGATTTCGGTGATGCCTGTGGCCGACGCCCTTGCAATCGCCTTTGTCGAACCGTTCATCCTGCTGATCCTTGGCAAGCTCTTGTTCGGGGATGAGGTGGGGCCGCGTCGGATTGCGGCCTCTTGTGTCGGATTTCTGGGGGCGCTTCTGGTGATCCAGCCCTCGCTGGCAGCCTTTGGCCTTGTGGCGCTGTGGCCGCTGGGAACCGCATTCTTTTTTGCCTTTTATATGTTGTCCACCCGGCAAGTGGCCGGATTCATGCACCCGGTCGCCATGCAATTCCACACCTCATGGACCGGTCTGGTCATGTGTCTGCCGATCATGATCCTCACGGACGGCACCGGTTGGCAGCATTTTGATCCGGTGATGCCGAAGGGGTTGGCGTGGCTGTGGTTGTTCGGCGTCGGGTTCTGGGCGGCACTCAGCCACATGTGCATGACCTATGCGCTGAAATTCGCGCCGTCCGCGACGCTTGCGCCCCTGCACTATCTGGAAATCGTGGCGGCGGTCGCCTTGGGATACTGGATTTTCGGCGATTTCCCCAACGCGCTGACCTGGGCCGGGATCGCGGTAATCACGTCGTCCGGGCTTTATGTGATCTACCGCGAACGGCTGTCGGCCCGGGTTGGGCGGGTCAAGGCCGCCAGCACCTGATCCAGCCGGATGCGCGGCACGATGCACAACATTCCGGGGCCGGACAGGTTCAGGCGCACCTGCCCCGCGCTGACCCGGTTCGACGTGCCGACCCTGCCATCCGGTGCCAGCGTCAGACCATCCAGAGGCCATTCCAGACCGGAACTCGTACCTGTCATCGTCGCCATCGGGAACAGGCTGAATCGGTCGCCCTTGCGCAATGCGATGTCCAAATTGGCGGGCGCATGGAACACCACGTCCTGCGCGCCAAGCAACACGCAGGCAGCATGGCTTTGCACAAGACTGTTGAACACCGCCAGACCATGATCAACCCGCGCGCCCATGAACCCGAGTGCAATTACAAAACCCGCATCGACCGAGCGCAGGGCCTTGTCGAAATCGGTCGTCTCTTGTTCGGCAATCAGATGCAAACGGTCGGCTCCGACCGCATCTCGTGCATGATCCGAGATCGAATCCATGTCTCCGATCACGGCCGAAGGCAGGTGCCCAAACGCAAGGCACCGGTCGGCCCCCCCATCAGCGGCGACCAGAATGGGGGCCTTTTGCAGCGCAATTCGAAACAATGATGCCGAAACCGGGGCCCCTCCAACAAGCGTGATACCGCCCGAGGATTGCACAATGACCTGATTCATGCCGATACTGTCTTTCGAATTGAGGCAAAACGCTGGGTCCGGGGCCACAATCAATCCTTCAAATTACCCTGATCTGTCCATGGATTCGAACAGGTGATGGATGAATAAGACGTATCGAGTTTTGCAGAAAGCGGGCATCCGATGAACGGTGCGAGTAAGATCCTTACAGTTTCCTACGGAACCTTCTCCTGTACATTGGAGGGGTTTGACGACCCATTCAATACAATGAAGGCGATTGCAGAATACTTTCGTGATCTTGCCGCCGAAGACAGGTATTTCGGCGCTGAGCCGCCGCAGCCCGATGCCGCCATGTTGCACAGGATTGCCGAACGCGAGATCCAGCGGCGAGTCGAGGCCAAAATTCAGGAAAACGGCGTCATTCTGCGCGCCGAGGAAAACGGTGCAATTGTCGCCCCTGTGACCGCTGCCCGGTCCGGGCAACAGGCTTCTGTCCCCATGCCCGTGGTGCAGATGCCAGCCCGCGCGGTCACACCGGTTGCAAAACCCGCACCAACCGTATCCGACCGCGAAACCGGGTCCGAAAGTGTGGCGTCAAAGCTGTCACGCCTGCGCAAAGCCGCATCGCTG
>JBKBOF010000124.1:0-8840 GCA_046294955.1 Paracoccaceae bacterium | reverse complement strand
GCCCTGTACCGGTGAAAAGGCGATGGCGTTGGCGCCGCGTGCGACCAGAGTGCCAGAGTTGTGGACGATCACGCTGTTGGCAGCCGCCACGTCAGCGCCGATGGCGGCCGGGCCTTCAATATAACCGGCGTTCACGATGGTCACCGTGCCCGAGGGGCGGATTGCATCACGGCTGTTGTCGAACACCGGGTCGATATCGATGCCGTGGCCACCCGGACCCGTCGAAATGATACGTCCGGAGGCATAGTTGAAGATCTCGCCTTCGTCGATGTCGATGCCGTCGTCACTGCCCTGGATGGTGCCGTAGTTGTAGACCGTGCCGGACGCAAACTGCACCCCGTCTTCATCCTCGACCCCATCGCGCAGGATGATGGTGCCGTAGTTGGTCAGGGTGAAATCGTCGCGCGCCTCGATCACTTCTTCGCCGCCTGTGATCGTGCCATGGTTGGTGACAGTGGTGCCTTGGCCACGCAGTTGCAGCGCACGCCCGGTCATTGACGAAATCGTGCCACTGTTGGTGACGACAGAGCCGGGAAAATTGCCTTCGGTGCGGATGGTCTGGCGCCGCGATTCGATCACGCCACCTTCAAGGTTGTTTACAACCAGTCCGCCCAGATACCCGCTCAGGGCGTGAATGGCGCGGTCACCACTGAAAATCCGGCCGGAATTCTCGACTGTCAGGCGGTTGCCGGTTGCCGCGATCGCGTTTGCATTATTGCCCGGATCGGTGTTCGAAATTGTCCCCGCGTTGACAACCTTCACATCGGTGCCGCCGACAGCAACGGCTGCGATGGCGCGGTTGGCGCTGATCACACTGCCATCGGCGGTCACTGCGATGGTCAGGTTGTCTTCAGCGCGAGCCACAGGGTCGCTGCCCGCTGCGCCGCACGTCAGAGTGGAGGACAGACCATCGCTGACCAAATCACAGGTGGCGGCAAAGCCTGTGCCCGGCAGGGCAAGCAGAACAATGGCGGTTGTCGACAGTGCGGCAAGGCGCATCATGGCAAATTCCTTCCTTGAAACCTGCAGCTCGTGACGCAGGCCGGTCCCGATAAGGCCTGAAGGCATGGATGACTTTCGTGACGAGAACGATCAGGTTTTCTGAAATTTTTATGACGTTTCAATGGCTGCGGCAGCCAGATGTCAGCGATTGCGATGACCCGAAATTCAGATAAGCATAAGACGGTACGACGGGGTGCGATGATGAGCGGCTTACTGGCCTTGCTGGATGATGTGGCTGCAATCGCCAAGGTGGCGGCGGCGTCGGTTGACGACATAGCCGCAGCGGCGGCAAAGGCTGGGGCAAAGGCTGCCGGGGTGGTGATCGACGACGCTGCTGTGACACCGAAATATGTCACAGGGTTTTCAGCTGACCGCGAATTGCCGATCATCTGGCGCATAGCAGTGGGGTCGATGAAGAACAAGCTGGTGTTCCTGCTGCCCGGCCTGTTGCTGCTTGATAGCTTTCTGCCGCAGGCGATCACGCCTCTGTTGATGATCGGGGGCGCCTATCTGTGCTTTGAGGGTGCGGAAAAGGTGGTCCACGCACTGTTTCCCCATGCCGATCACGCGGTCGAGGCCGATTCTTCAACCGGCGACCCGGTCCATCTCGAAGAGGAAAAGATCGCGGGGGCCATCAAGACCGATTTCATCCTGTCGGCCGAGATCATGACCATCGCCCTTGCCGCCATTCCGCAAAGCACGATCTGGCTGGAGGCGATTACACTGGCCATCGTCGGCAGCCTGATCACGGTCGCGGTCTATGGGGCAGTGGCCTTGATCGTGAAAATGGATGATGTCGGTCTGCACATGGCGACGACGGGGCGCACCGGGGCAGGGCGCAGCTTTGGCCGCGGGCTGGTGGCGGGAATGCCGAAACTGCTGTCGGTTCTGTCCACGGTCGGCACGCTGGCGATGTTGTGGGTGGGCGGGTCTATTGTCATCCACGGGATGGAGGAGTTGGGCCTTGTCTGGCTTGGCCACCGTATCCATGATATCTCTATCGCTGTCGGTCAATTGGTGCCGCAGGCAACGGCTGCCGTGACATGGATCGCCAAAGCGTTGATGGATGGCGTGTTCGGACTAGTCTTGGGGACCGTGTTGATCCCCGTCGTAACCCGAGTGATCGGACCGGCGTGGGCGGCGATGCGCGGCACGAAACCCACGCACTGACCCAATTTGCGGTCAGGCGACCTTCAGCAGATCCTGCAATTCGGTATTTCCAACCATCAGGTCGGCGACGGAAACGGTATCAAGCCGGGCGTAGAAGGCATCCAGCGCCTCGGCCAAGACGCATTTCAACCGGCAGAAACCAACCAGTGGGCAGTTGCAGTCCGCCCCGGCAAAGCATTCGGCAAAGGGCAACCCTGCCTCGAAGGCGCGAAATACCTCGCCCACATTGATGCTGTGGGCGCTTCGCCCCAACATCAGCCCGCCCGCCCGGCCGCGCACCGTACGCAAAAAGCCCCTTTGCGCAAGCAGGTGAATGACCTGCGCCAAGTGGTTTTCGCTGGCATTGCAGACTTCTGCAACCTCGTGCTTGCGCACGATCCGGTCAGGGTTGGCCGCACAGAACATCAATGTGCGCATTGCGAGGTTGGTTCTGGTGGTCAATCGCATGGGGACACCTCGGTTTCGGGTCAAACATCTGAACCAGAATGTGGCGGAAGCAGGGGCATGCCCATGATCCAGATCATGTGTTGCTCGCACTTCCAGAAAAAAATTGACCCGCACCCGCAGCTTTGACAGGGGCTGGTGTCCGGCCGCGGCAGACCGTTGACCCGCACCGCGCCATGTGCGCCGTGTGCCGAAAGTTCAGGCAGTAGCCGCGCTCTGACGACTCTGTCCTTTGGATCACATCGAACGGAGCAGCCCTTTTTCAAAGCGCTTTGAAAAGCGTAATTACCAGAAGTAGAACACTTTTAATTCCGTGCTTTTGGTCAATGCTTGCGGTAACTATTGATCATGGTTCCGATGGGCATCATCGACGGCAGACCGGTGGGATGTGCGAATGCTTGACGCTGCACTTTACAGGTTTAGCCTTCCACCAGTGCGCCCTGACCCCTATTTGTGGATACCGAAGTGAACGATCTGAGCCTCCACCCGACACCGTTGAAAACAGATATCCTGCGTCATCTTGCCTTTACCATGGGCAAGGACGTCGATCATGCCAGCGTGTACGACTGGCGCATGGCGCTGTCGTTTGCGATCCGTGATCAGATTGTCGAGCCTTGGTTCGCCTCGACCCGCAAGACATGGGCGGACCATCACAAGCGGGTTTACTATCTGTCGATGGAATTCCTGATCGGACGCATCCTTGAAGATGCCACGGTCAATCTTGGCCTGCGCGAGGTGGCCGAAGAGGCGATGGCCAGTTTCGGTCAGGATTTCCGCGCCATTGTGGAAGACGAACCTGATGCTGCCTTGGGCAACGGCGGCCTTGGTCGGCTTGCTGCATGCTTCATGGAATCCATGGCCACTTTGGGATGCCCGGCTTACGGCTATGGCATCCGCTATGAGCACGGCCTGTTCCGCCAGAGGTTCGAGGACGGGCGTCAGGTCGAGACACCGGAAGACTGGCTGAAGCAAGCCCATCCGTGGGAATTTGCCCGACCCGAGGCGTCGTACACCATTCCGTTCAAGGGGCAGGTCGAAAAGCGCGATGGTCGCGACGTCTGGGTTCCGGGCGAAACAGTAACAGCCACCGCGTTTGACACGCCGGTGGTGGGCTGGCAGGGCAAATGGGCCAACACCCTGCGCCTGTGGGGGGCGCAACCCACCACGATGTTCGATCTGGAGCGGTTCAACCGCGGTGACTATGCCGCCGCCGCCGAACCCGAAGCCTTGGCCCGGACGCTCAGCCGCGTGCTCTATCCCGATGACACCACCTATCAGGGCAAGGAATTGCGCCTGAAACAGGAATTTTTCCTGACGTCTGCCGCGTTGCAAGACATCCTGCGCCGTTTCCAGGTCGCCCAAACAGACCTGCGCAAACTGCCGGATCATGTGGCGATCCAGATGAACGACACGCATCCCGCGATTGCCGGCCCCGAACTGCTTCGCCTTCTGATCGACGTGCACGGCCTGTCGTTTGACGAGGCCATGCCGGTGGCACATGCCTGTCTTGGCTATACCAACCACACCCTGTTGCCCGAGGCGTTGGAACGTTGGGCCACGTTCACGTTTGGCAATGTCTTGCCGCGACATATGCAGATCGTTGAGCAGATCGACAGTTGGCACCGGCGCACCTATCCGGCGCGACCGCATTACGTCGGCATCGTCAAGCACCACGAGGTGCGAATGGGCGAATTGGCCTTCATCATGGCACACAAGGTCAATGGTGTGTCGGCGTTACATTCTGATCTGATAAAGGAAAACCTGTTTCCGGAGCTGCATGCGCTGCATCCGGACCGCATCATCAACGAAACGAATGGCGTCACGCCGCGCCGTTGGCTGAAGATGTGCAACAAGCCCTTGGCCGGGCTGATCACCGATACGATCGGGGCCGGGTGGGAAGATGATCTGGATCGCTTGAAAAGGCTGGAAAAATCAATCCCGGACAAGGGCTTCCGCAAGGATTTTGATGCGGCAAAGCGTGCAAACAAGGTGGCGCTGTCGAACTGGCTCTCGGCGCATGAAGGTGTTAGCGTCAATCCGGACGCGCTGTTCGATATCCAGATCAAGCGTATCCACGAATACAAACGTCAGCTGCTGAACATCCTGCAAACCATCGGCCATTGGGAGGCAATTCGGCAGAACCCGAATCTGCCGTGGGTGCCGCGTGTCAAGATCTTTGGCGGAAAGGCCGCGCCCGGATATGCCGTTGCCAAGGAAATCATCCGCCTTATCAATGATGTGGCGCGCGTTATTAATGCTGATCCGGTGACGGGTGATTTGCTCAAGATCGTCTATCCGGCCAATTACAACGTGTCGATGGCAGAACGGCTGATCCCGGCTGCCGATCTGTCCGAACAGATCTCGACCGCCGGAAAAGAGGCGTCGGGAACCGGCAACATGAAGTTCATGATGAACGGTGCGCCGACCATTGGCACCTTGGACGGCGCAAATGTCGAGATATTGCAAGAGGTTGGCGAGGAAAGCTTCTTCCTGTTCGGGATGACTGCCCCCGAGGTGATGGAACGCCGCAAAGACCCGGATCACGCCCGCAAGGCGATCGAGGCGAGCCAGACGCTGCAAGACGTGTTGCAAATGATCGCCGAAGGGCGGTTCAGCCCCGATCAAAAGGACCGTTACCACGATCTGGTACATCGGGTATGGCACCATGACTATTTCCTCGTGGCGAGCGATTTTGATGCCTACAATGACGCGCAAGCCCGCGTGGAACTTGTCTTTTCTGATCGCGATGCATGGGTGACCATGGCCGCGATGAACACGGCGCGTTCGGGGTTTTTCTCGTCTGACCGCACGATCCGAAGCTATATGAATGACGTCTGGAACGTAGCTTCGGCGCTGTAGCGTTGGGGCCGGAGCAGGCGCGCTGATCTTTGGGAGGAGACGGCATGACCGAAGCATTGATCGATGACGGCACAGCCTGGGCCATAGTCGAAGGTCGGCATGGCGATCCGTTTTCCGTTCTGGGTCCGCATAAGCGCCACGGAACATGCGTGGTCACAGCTTTCGTCCCCGGCGCGGAAAAGCTGTGGGTCCTGACCGGTAAATCGGGCAAGGAACTTGTGGCAACCCATTGGGGACAGGGTCTATTTCTGTGTGCACTACCCCGAAAGTCCGCCTATCGGTTGCGTGCCGAAGGCCATGGCACCAGATGGGAATTCGAAGACCCGTTCCGTTTTGGTCCGGTGATGGGCGAACTGGACGAATACCTTCTTGGCGAAGGCACGCACCAGCGTCTGTGGCAGGTTCTGGGCGCGCATCTGATCACGCACGAAGGTATCGAGGGCACGCATTTTGCGGTCTGGGCGCCGAATGCCGAACGGGTGTCGGTGGTGGGCGATTTCAACATTTGGGACGGTCGCCGCCACCCGATGCGGCGGCGCGGTGCCACCGGGGTGTGGGAGACGTTTGTGCCAAGCCTTGGCGAAGGGGCGACCTATAAATACGAAATCCGGGGTCCGGGTGGGCATCTGATGCCGCTCAAGGCGGATCCGGTCGGGTTCGGGTCTGAACATCCGCCGGCCAATGCCTCGGTGGTGCGCATCATTTCGGGCGATTTTCACGATGCCGACTGGATGGAGTCCCGTCACACCCGGCAAAACGTCGATGCAGCGATCTCTGTTTACGAGGTGCATCTTGGGTCATGGCGCCGCGCACCGGGGGACCGGATGCTGTCCTACACCGAGCTGGCCGAACAGCTGGTGAACTACGCCGTCGACATGGGGTTTACCCACATCGAGTTGCTGCCGGTGTCGGAATATCCGTTCGACGGGTCTTGGGGCTATCAGCCGGTCGGCTTGTTCGCCCCCACCATCCGCCACGGCACACCGCCCGAGTTTCGCGCCTTTGTCGATGCGGCGCACAAGCGCGGGATCGGTGTCTTGCTGGATTGGGTGCCGGGGCATTTCCCGTCGGATGCGCACGGGCTTGCCCGGTTTGACGGAACGCCGCTTTATGAACATGCAGACCCGCGCGAAGGCTTTCATCAGGACTGGAACACGTTGATCTACAACTATGGCCGGACCGAGGTGCAGAATTTCCTCGTGTCCAACGCGCTGTATTGGCTTGAGGAGTTTCATATCGACGGGCTTCGGGTCGATGCGGTGGCGTCGATGCTGTATCGTGACTACAGCCGCAAGGATGGCGAATGGATCCCGAACCGCGATGGTGGGCGTGAAAACTATGAGGCCATCGCCATGTTGCAACGCATGAATATCGTGGCTTACGGCGAATCTGCTGGCGTGATGACGGTGGCCGAAGAAAGCACCGCCTTTCCGGGCGTCAGCCGCCCGGTCAACCATGGGGGGCTTGGGTTTGGCTTCAAATGGAACATGGGCTGGATGAATGACACCCTGTCCTACATGCAAAAGGACCCGCTGTTTCGCAAGTTTCACCACCACCAGATGACATTTGGCCTGCATTACGCGTGGTCCGAAAATTACATCCTGCCGATCAGCCATGACGAAGTGGTGCACGGCAAGGGGTCGATGCTAGGCAAGATGCCCGGTTCCGGAGACGAGAAATTCGCCAACCTGCGCGCTTACTATGGGTTCATGTGGGCGCATCCCGGCAAGAAGCTGTTGTTCATGGGGCAAGAGTTCGCGCAGGGCGCGGAATGGAACCACAAGCAAAGCCTCGACTGGCACCAGTTGGAGATCCCCGCACATGCCGGCGTGCAAGCGCTGGTGCGTGACCTGAACCGGATCTACCGCGAGACGCCGGCGCTGCATATCAACGACACGCGGCCCGAAGGCTTCGAGTGGATCGAATCGAACGATGCCGAGGCAAGCGTCTATGCGTGGATACGCAAGGGAACAGAGGGCGATCCTATGGTGGTGGCCCTGGTCAACATGACGCCGGTCGATCGTCAGTATCGGGTAGGTTTGCCCGTGGGTGGGCAATGGGCTGAACTTCTGAACACCGATTCGGACGTCTATGGTGGCGGCAATCGCGGCAATCTGGGCGGAGTGACGGCAGAGAAGGTGCCATGGCACGGGCGCCCGTACTCGGCGCTCCTGAGCCTGCCGCCGCTGTCGGCCGTTTATCTGATGCAAGGCCCATTGGCCTGAGGCCGACCCAAGGAACAATGATTGTCAGTAAAACGCTGACAGAGGGAGGGGATCATGAAGGCAAAACCGAACCAGAGGCTGTCATCACAGGCCATGGCGTTCGTTCTGGCGGGCGGCCGGGGGAGCCGTCTGAAAGAACTGACCGACCGCCGGGCCAAACCTGCCGTCTATTTCGGTGGCAAGACCCGCATCATCGACTTTGCTTTGTCAAATGCGTTGAATTCCGGCATCCGCAAGATGGCGATTGCCACGCAATACAAGGCGCACAGCCTGATCCGGCACATGCAGCGCGGCTGGGGATTCTTCCGGGCGGAGCGCAACGAATACCTGGATATCCTGCCTGCGAGCCAGCGCGTGCATGAGACGAAATGGTATATGGGCACAGCGGATGCGGTGACGCAAAACATTGATATCGTAGATGATTACAAGGTCAAATTCGTCATCATTCTGGCGGGTGACCATATCTACAAGATGGATTACGAGATCATGCTGCAACAGCATGTGACCTCTGGGGCAGATGTAACCATCGGATGCCTGACGGTGCCGCGGATGGAGGCCACGGCCTTTGGCGTGATGCATGTCGATCAGGACATGCGGATCACCCAATTCCTGGAAAAGCCCAAGGATCCACCCGGAATTCCGGGTGATCCCGACAATGCGCTGGCGTCGATGGGGATTTATGTCTTCAACTGGGATCTTCTGCGCGATCTGCTGATCCGCGACGCAGAAGACCCGAATTCCAGCCATGATTTCGGCAATGACATCATCCCGCAGATCGTTAAAAACGGCAAAGCGGTGGCGCATAAATTCGCCGACAGCTGTGTGACCAGCGGGCTGGAAGATGAACCCTACTGGCGCGACGTCGGCACGATCGACGCGTTCTGGCAGGCGAATATCGACCTGACCGATTTTGTGCCCAAGCTGGATCTGTATGACAACAGTTGGCCGATCTGGACCTATGCCGAGATCGTGCCGCCCGCCAAGTTCATCCACGATACCGACGGTCGGCGCGGCATGGCGATTTCGTCTCTGGTGTCGGGCGATTGCATCGTCTCGGGGTCCGAGGTGCGCAATTCGTTGTTGTTCACCGGCTGCCGGACCCATTCGTTCAGCAGTCTTGAATATGTGGTGGCGTTGCCG
>JBKBOF010000123.1:0-8846 GCA_046294955.1 Paracoccaceae bacterium | reverse complement strand
TGGCAGCCCGTAGGGGAGTCGAACCCCTCTTACCAGGTTGAAAACCTGGTGTCCTAACCGATAGACGAACGGGCCACTGGCGGGGTGAATAGGACAGCAGCCCGCAACGCGCAAGGGTAAAAATGGGTCGCTAGCCGTCGATCCGCTTGCCCATGATGGCGATGGCTTTCTGATAGACCGATGCCGCATTCCATTGCTGGATCACGGCAAAGTTCGGCTCGCCCTCCTGATACCCTGCACCCGGTTTCCAGCCTTTCTGACGGAAGAAATTTGCGGTCGAGGCCATGGCGTCGGTCAGGTTGTTCAGGTCCACCTTCCCGTCACCGTTGCCGTCCACCCCGTAGGTCAATGCGTTGCCGGGCAAAAACTGCGTGTGGCCCAATTCGCCATGTTTCGCACCGACTGACTTGGCGGTGATCGTGCCACGATCCACCAGTTTCAGCGCGCCGATCAGATGGGGGCGGAAAAAGTCACTTCTACGGCAATCATAGGTCAGGGTCGCAATGGCCGACACGATGTTGGTGTCACCCATGAACCCCCCAAACCCGGTTTCCATCCCATGCACCGCCAGCAACACCCCGGCGGGGACGCCGTACTGTCTTTCCAGCGCGGCAAAAAGCTTGACGTTCTTGGCCTTGCGTGATTTGCCCTGACTGACAATTGCATCAGCGCCGCGCACCTGCATGAATTTTTCCAGAGTGTATTTGAAGCTTTTCTGGTTTCGATCGGCAGAGATGGTCGCCGTCGAATAGCTGGTTCCCATCAACGCCGCCAATCCTCTGTCTCCCACACCTTCGGCCCTTGCCTCTGCGGCGATTTCCGACTTCCACGACTCGTACCGACCGCCCGTGTCCGAACAGGAAGCGGCATGAGATGCATAGGCTCCAAGGATCAAAACGCAAGCGAAGGAAAACGATTTGAAGGCAATCATGCGAAAACTCCGGAATTTACAATCCGCACCACTTTAAGGAGGCTCTGCCGGGGATCAAGCGGCCGCAGAGCCAAGTCCGCAGGTTTTCACACACTAAATCGTCATCCGGCCAAACGACGGCAGACAGTCAGCCCCACCTCGTCTCTCAAGGTACTGTTGGTCGGCCGGATTCTGGTCAGGAAGATTTCTTCTTCGCTACGATGGCCGATTCCAGGGCGGCAATACGCGCCTCAAGTGCCACATTCTCTTCGCGCGCTTTCACAGCCATCGCCCGCACGGCATCGAATTCTTCGCGGGTGACAAAATCGCGGTCGGCCATCCAGCGGTCAACGAACCCCTTCATCGCTGTTTCCGCCTCGGTCTTTGCGCCCTGTGCCACACCCATGGCATTGGTCATCAGGTGGCTGAGATCGTCAAAAATCTTGTTACGGCTTTGCATGGGGAACGTCCTTGTTGCACTTTGGTCTCTTATATGGCCTGCCCGTGGCACTTCACAAGAAGGCGCGGCACATTGACATCACCGTCCCCCTTGCCGACAACGCTTGCGATCGACAGCCGAGGTGCCATGTCCTACATCCCCTTCCCGCAGATCTCGCCCGAGATCTTTGCCATCGACATCTTCGGCATCACGTTCGCGCTGCGCTGGTATGCGTTGGCCTACATCGTCGGGCTGATCGGCGGCTGGCGGCTGGTGCTGGATACCCTGAAGCGTCCCGCGCTTTGGGCAAACTCGCCACCGATGACCGCAGATCAGGTGGAGCGCTTGCTGACGTGGGTGATCCTCGGCGTGATCCTTGGGGGGCGCCTCGGCTTTGTATTGTTCTACCAGCCCGGGTACTACCTGCAAAACCCTGCCGCCATCCTGAAGGTCTGGGAAGGCGGCATGTCCTTCCATGGCGGGTTTCTGGGTGTCGTCGTTGCAGGGCTTGTCTTTTGCCGACGCGAAGGCATTCCCCTGCTGAACGCTGCCGACGTGATGGCGCTTGCCGCGCCCTTGGGGCTGTTTCTCGGCCGTATCGCCAACTTCATCAACGCCGAGCTGTGGGGGCGGCCAACCAGCCTGCCATGGGGCGTGGCCTTTCCCGGTGAAGCCGCGCAAACTTGCCCCGGCGTAGTCGGCATCTGCGCCCGCCATCCAAGCCAGTTGTATGAGGCCGGACTGGAAGGGTTACTGCTGGGCGCTGTCCTGTTGTGGCTGGTCTATCGCCGGGGCTGGCTGAAACGGCCGGGCATGATCGCGGGACTGTTTTTTGCCGGATACGGGGCGGCGCGTTTCGTGGTAGAGTTTTTGCGCCAGCCCGATGCGCAGTTCATCACCGACGGCAACCCTTTGGGTCTTGCCGTCCATATCGGCGGTTTTGGCTTGACCATGGGACAAATCCTGTCGCTGCCGATGATTGCGATTGGGCTGTTCTTTCTGTTGCGGGCGCGTGCCACTTGACCGCTCTGGGCGCGATCATCGCCGCGCAAATTGCGGCCACAGGCCCGATGACCCTGGCAGACTACATGGCGATATGCCTGCTGCACCCCGACCACGGCTATTACACCACCCGCGATCCGCTGGGCGCGGCCGGTGATTTCACCACAGCCCCCGAAGTCAGCCAGATGTTTGGCGAATTGCTAGGCCTTGCACTGGCGCAAGCATGGCTGGATCAGGGCGCGCCCAACCGGTTTACGCTGGCCGAGCTTGGTCCCGGACGGGGCACACTGATGGCCGATGTGCTGCGCGCAACCCGGCAGGTGCCGGGATTCCATACGGCAGCGCAAGTGATGCTGGTCGAGGCGTCGCCTACCCTGCGCGCGGTGCAGGAAGTCCGGTTGAAGGGATATGCGATCCGTCACACCACAACCATCGACACCTTGCCTGACCAGCCGCTGTTTCTTCTGGCCAATGAATTTTTTGACGCGCTTCCCATCCGTCAGTTCCACTTCGACGGCCAGGACTGGCGGGAACGGCTTGTCGGCTTGCGCGACGGGACGCTTGCCTTTAGCCTGTCCGACCCCATCCCCGAAAGCTTCGCCGATCGCGCATTCGCCACTCCAGTACAGGGCCGTGTGGTCGAACGTTGTCCTGCAGCGCAAGGCCATCTGGACGCGATAGGTCGCTGCATCCGGCACAACGGCGGCGCTGCGCTGATCGTGGACTATGGCGGGTGGAGGTCGTCCGGTGACACGTTTCAGGCCATGCGCGCCCACACATTTGTCGATCCTCTGGCCGAACCGGGTCTGGCCGACCTGACCGCGCATGTCGATTTTGAAGCCTTGGCCGAGTCCTGCGGCCTGTCCTCTGCCTTTGCCGAGCAAGGGGCATTTCTTTTCCGGCTCGGCATTGATGCCCGCGCCGCCAAACTCGCCCAATCTCTGACCGGCGACGCGTTGCAATCGCATCTTGCCGCGCATCGCCGCTTGACCCACCCTGCGGAAATGGGTTCGTTGTTCAAAGTGCTGGGACTTTTTCCCTCCGACGCGCCCCCTTTGCCCGGATTCGCCTGACCTTATGACGTTGGACATCATCACTTCGCACGTGCTGTCGGTTCGCCACGGGTTCTTCACCCGCAAAGGTGGCGCCTCGTCGGGTATTTTCGCGGGACTGAACTGCGGGGCCGGATCTAGCGACCTGTCAGATGCCGTAGCGATCAACCGGGCCCGCGTGGCAGACGCAATGGATGTGCCGCTGGAGTTTTTGGTCGGTGTGCATCAGGTTCATTCTGCAGATGTGGTTACGGTCACAGGTCCGTTGCCCGTGCGTCCCCACGCCGATGCTCTGGTGACCGCGACTCCGGGTGTTGCCTTGTCGGTGCTGACCGCCGACTGTCAGCCGGTGCTGTTTGTCGATGCCAAGGCCGGCGTGACCGGCGCGGCCCATGCCGGATGGCGCGGAGCCGCCGATGGCGTGCTGGAAGCGACGCTTGATGCCATGGAAGCGCTTGGTGCCCGACGAGCGGATGTCTCGGCTGTCATCGGCCCCTGCATCAGCCAACGCGCCTATGAGGTGGGGCCGGAGTTCTTTTACAGCTTTACCGACGAAGACCCGACCAACAGCCGCTTTTTCATCACCGGGACAGGCGACAGGATGCTGTTCGACCTGCCGGCGTTTGGTCTGCATCGGTTACGCGCGGCGGGCGTAGGTCACGCCGAATGGACCGGCCATTGTACCTACAACGACCCCAGCCGGTTTTTTTCCTTCCGCCGCACGACCCATGCGGGCGAGGCGGATTATGGCCGCCTGATTTCGGTCATTCGCCTGTAGGATGCGGCAAAATTGCGGCAAAATTGGCCGCTTTGAGTAGAAACAATCCAGTCTTATCAGGTGAATTGTCATCGTATTGCTCGCAAAACAGCAAAATCAGCCTGTGTGCCGTCGCCACATTTGACGGCGACAGTCAGCCATATTCCACAATCTTTCACGTTTGCTGCCTATTCCGCGCCGCAAACCAACGTCATGTTCAGTGCACGAACAAAGGCAAATCGGAACGCAAGGACCCTGACCATGAAAAAAGAACGTCGTTGGCTGAAATCCGTGATTGCATCCAGTCAACAGATTCAGGTCGCCTTGCCATGGCAACGTGGCACCCGTCGCAAACCTGAAGCAGTTAAAGCTATTTCGGCCAAGACCTACGCTGTCGCCGCACGCTGATTGGGTCAGCCATAGAAAACCGGGGCTGCGCGCTGCGCGGCCCCGTTTCGTTTCAACGTCCAATCGATTCGGATGCTGCCATAATCATGCCACGCTTGTCGCTTTGTTGACGACAATGTTGCATTGGCTTCCCCTTTCGCTAAATCAATTCAACAATCATGAAAATCCGTTGACCGACGGCCAGAATGTCGCCACATTCCACGCATCATGGTCCTCCACCTGCATGGGTGGTCTGATCGTCGGTGTAAGACCTTCGTAAATGAACGTGGGCAGCGATGATTGGTGCGATTGGTGCTTTGGCAAAAGCGGTCCCGGTGCTCCTCTGGCACGATAACGGGTCCGCTTTTTGCGTGAAGGGGATAGGCTTCGGTCAAGCGCTGCGCGCGAGCCTTGCTTCCAACACCTCGAAGGGAACGCCGGGGTCATCCTTTGCGCAGCGAATGACCAGACTGGTTTTCACATTCGCCACATTTTCGGCTTTCAACAAATCTCCAGTCAGGAAACTTTGGAACGACGACAGATCCGGCGCCACGCACTTCAGAATGAAGTCGATCTCGCCGTTGAGCATGTGACACTCGCGCACCAACGGCCACGCACGGCACCGCGCCTCGAAAGCCGACAGGTCGGCCTCTGCCTGGCTTTGAAGCCGCACCATGGCGAACACCTGCACCTCGAAGCCCAACTCGCGTGCGTCGATGTCGGCGTGATAGCCCTTGATAAAGCCCGCCTCTTCCAGCGTCCGAACCCGACGCAGGCAAGGCGGGGCAGAGATGCCCACGCGCTTGGCCAGTTCCACGTTCGTCATCCGCCCGTCAGCCTGCAGTTCAGCCAAGATCTGACGGTCGATCGGATCAAGCTTTGATACGGCCATGGATGCCTCCTCTTTTGCGCCTGTCTAGGCCCCGTCCCGACTTCGCGCAATAATGTTTCAACATTGCGCAGGAATATTTGGCCGATATTTCACAGGCCAGCCCAATGGCGGAACTGACCCATCGGTGCATCGGGGGCTTTCCGCTCTGCCCGCGACCGCCTATATCAAGGGCGCACGGACCAAGAGGGCACCATGGGCAACACTCGACATACACGCGTTCTGATCATCGGCTCCGGCCCGGCTGGCTATACGGCTGCGGTCTATTCCGCCCGCGCCATGCTGAACCCCATTCTGGTGCAGGGCTTGGAACCCGGCGGCCAGCTGACCATCACCACCGAGGTGGAAAACTGGCCGGGCGACACCCACGTGCAAGGCCCCGACCTGATGGTGCGGATGCAGGACCACGCGCAGGCAATGGGGGCTGAGATCATCAGCGACTATATCACCGCGCTGGACCTTTCGCAGCGCCCGTTCATCGCGCAGGCCGATTCTGGCACCACCTACACCGCCGATGCCGTCATTTTGGCGACGGGCGCACAAGCCAAATGGCTGGGCCTACCGTCAGAAGAAAAGTTCAAGGGCTTTGGCGTTTCGGCCTGTGCGACCTGTGATGGGTTCTTCTACCGTGGCAAAGAGGTTGTGGTGATCGGTGGCGGCAATACGGCAGTCGAAGAAGCCTTGTTCCTGACCAACTTCGCGACCAAGGTGACGCTGATCCATCGCCGCGACAGCCTTCGTGCCGAAAAGATCATGCAGGACCGTCTTTTCAAGCATCCCAAGATCGAAATGCTATGGAATTCCGAAGTCACCGAGGTTTTGGGCGACGAGGCTCCGCTGTCCGTTACCGGCGTGCGCACGCGAAATCTGCTGACGGGCGAAGTAAAAGATGTACCCTGCCACGGCTTCTTTGTGGCCATCGGCCATGCGCCGGCGTCCGAGCTTGTGAAAGACCAGCTAGAGCTGCATTCGGGCGGCTACGTCGTGGTTGAACCCGGCACGACCCGCACCGTGATTCCCGGCGTCTTTGCCGCAGGCGACCTTACAGATCATGTCTATCGTCAGGCCGTCACCAGCGCAGGCATGGGCTGCATGGCTGCGCTGGATGCAGAACGTTTTCTGGCAGGGCACTGATACCCTTTGGCCGACGGGGATCAGTAGCGCGTGCGTGACCTCTCGCGCGACGGCAACTCGCCCGCATGATCCAAGGCCCCTGACGGAGCAATATTGCGCGCTTGCGCCGCCAAAGCACCCTTGCCGGGATCGGCATCAGGATCGCTTGGGTGCAGAGCACCACCATATTCCAGCATTGCGTTGGGGTCGGTGCCGGCTTCCTTCAGCGCCATGGCACGGTCGGTAAGGTCCCGTTGAGTCGGGGTAGCAACATCAGAGGCCGGATCATCACGGCGTGTACGTTCGTGCATCGCCATCTCAAGTGCGTCTCCCAGAACGCGGGCTTTGCCCTCATTCCCGGCGTTGTGCGTGGCAGGCGTCGCACCCGACGGGTCTGCTTTGCCCCGCACCTCGCGCCGCTGGCGGTTCGCCAAATCGCGCGCTCGATCCCGCCTGTCGCGCAGGCGCTGAATCAAGTCGCTCAAATCGGACTGGCTCATCTGAGCCAGATCGCCGCGCGTGATCGCCTCAACCAGTTGCGCCTCGTCCTGATCCAGAAGTCGCATGTCGTCGGATGAAACTGTCGGCGTGGCTTTCTGTGCGGTCATTGACTCTCTCCCACTTTGCAAATCCAGCTTTTCGAGTGAACGCGCGCTTGCCGCGTTGGGTTCCATCACCGGATCCGAGTGATCAATCCCGGTCGGACCACGCCCGAGCCGCCAAAACACAACCGAAGAAACGGCGGCGGCATGGATGGGCTTTCGAAACGGGCAGGCTGGTCCGGAAGGCGACCCGATTTCGGCCAGGAGCCGGCATATTTGGCATGACGGGACTCTGGAATGTCTCGTTTGAAATACGCCCTGCTTGCGGGCGACCGTCTGAGCGAATGACGGGGGCCACTCCTGCTTGGCCGCGTAATTGACAATTCAGGATCCGATGACCATGACCGACATTGCTCTTGCACTGCAGCCGATCGTGATGGCACTGGCGAAAGACTGTAGCATGGCATGGCTAAGCCGGTCGCTTTGCAGGCGTCAGTGGGCGTTTACCGGTGCGAAATCGTGCTGACGCGCCAAGGAAAACGCAAGGCTGCGGTCGCGCACAAGGGCCAGTCGCGCGCCATCCGGGCGGTTGACTGAATACACGGTTTCGACATCGCCGATCTGTTCGCGCAGCTCATCCGGCAGGTCAGCCACCGTGACCGGGCGAACATAGACGATCTGGCTGTTGGCTTCGGGAAGTGCGTTGTATTTGACGTTCATCAGGGGACTCCTTTTCCGCATTACCCGCGCCCGATGCGAATGGTTTGCACCACGGCATCCGGGACGGACCGCTTCAGATCAATGTGCAGCAATCCGTGCTCCATGCTCGCTCCGGCCACTTCGACGCCATCCGCCAACACAAAGCTGCGTTGGAAGGCGCGTGCGGCAATCCCGCGATGCAGGAACACACGCTCTTGTGCATCGTCGGCCTGCCGACCACGCACCACCAGTTGCCGGTCTTCAACCGTGATTGCCAAATCGTCCTCGCAAAAGCCGGCCACGGCAAGCGTGATGCGATAGGTGTTGTCGGACGTCGCCTCGATGTTAAACGGGGGATAGCCCTCGCCCGAGGATTTTGCCGTTCGTTCGACCAGCCGTTCCAACTGTTCAAATCCCAAGAGAAAGGGATGCGCCCCAAAGCTTAGTTTCGTCATCTGTTCCGTGCCCTTTGCAAAAGCGACATCGATCACGGCAGGCCCTGCAACAGGCACCAACCTTGTTGAAATATGGGGTGCGGCGGTGTGGGCCGCAAGAGTGCCCCTCTTTGCAGATGGGAGGAAACCCGGATTGACTGAATTCATTGCCGTGTCGGGACAGAATCCTTCCCGCAACAGATGCGAATCACTATATTCTGGTTTCGACATCTGAACCGACTCAGGACTTGAGCCAGCACAATGAACGCCCCCAGTGAACTCAACTTCGAAGACATGCTCCGCATTCGGCTGGAGGTGCTGCGACGTGAGCATCGTGATCTGGACGAAGCTGTGCACGCCCTCGAGGCAACCGGCCGCCCCGATCAACTGACCCTGCGGCGCCTGAAAAAGCAAAAGCTGTCGCTGAAAGACCAGATCGTGAAGATCGAGGATCAGCTTATCCCAGACATCATCGCTTGACTGGCCGCCAAGCGCTTGCCCCCGGACCTGTCCTGTCGTAATCGCCCCCAAAGAAAAGCTGAATTACATGCGGTGGCGCTGATGGCCGTTTATTTTTGATTGTTCATGGTATCGCAACGCGACTGGTCCACGATGAAGGAAG
>JBKBOF010000122.1:0-8911 GCA_046294955.1 Paracoccaceae bacterium | reverse complement strand
CGTGATCGAGGCCTTGCGAGACTATGGTGGGGCTGCTGTCACCCTTTCCGAGCTGACCGAGGCCGCCGGATGTGGTGCGTCGGTGGTCAAGGGACTGGTGACAATGGGCGTGCTGACCGAAGAAGATGCACCGAAAGACACACCCTACCCTCGCCTCAACGCGCAAGCCGACGGCCGATTGGCGGGCGACCAGATCGCGGCAGGCGATGCACTGGTTGCTGCGGTGGATCGGGGCGAATTTTCCTGCACCCTGCTAAAGGGCGTGACCGGATCAGGCAAGACAGAGGTCTATCTGGAGGCCGTCGCCGAATGTCTGCGCCAAGGTCGGCAAGCGTTGGTGCTGTTGCCCGAAATCGCCCTGACCGCTGATTTCCTGACCCGCGTGCAGGCCCGCTTTGACGCGCGCCCCGCCGAATGGCATTCCGGCGTCACCATGACCGAACGCCGCCGCCTGTGGCGCATGGTGGCCGAAGGGGGCGCGTCTTTTGTCGTCGGCGCAAGGTCCGCGCTGTTCTTGCCCTTTCAGGATCTTGGGCTGATCGTGGTCGATGAGGAACACGACACGTCTTACAAGCAGGAAGATGGTGTCCTCTACAACGCCCGCGACATGGCGGTGCTGCGGGGGGCCATCGTGGGGTGCCCGGTGGTTCTGGCCTCGGCCACGCCATCCCTGGAGTCATGGGCAAATGCGGATCAGGGAAAATACCAACGTCTGGACCTTGGCTCGCGCTATGGCGCTGCACAAATGCCTGAGATGCGGGCCATCGACATGCGCAGCGAAACTCTGGCCCATGATCGGTTCATCAGCGCGACACTTGCTGCCGAAGTGACCGCCCGCGTCGCCAAAGGTGAACAATCGCTTCTGTTTCTGAACCGTCGCGGTTATGCCCCGGTCACCATCTGCCGTGCTTGTGGTCATCAGGTCGGATGCGATGATTGCGACGCGCGGATGGTGGAACACCGCTTTCTCAAGCGTCTTGTGTGCCATCAATGTGGCGCGACAAAACCGGTGCCGCTCTCGTGCCCGTCCTGCAAGGTTGAAGGCCGGATGGCCGCCGTCGGGCCGGGGGTGGAACGCTTGGCCGAAGAGGTTACCGCACGGTTTCCAGATGCCAGGGTCGCCGTGCTGTCGTCCGACCTGTTCGGATCGGCCCGCGCCCTGAAGGCACAGATCGAAACCATCGCCTCCGGCGGGGCAGATATCATCATCGGCACCCAGATCGTCGCGAAGGGCCACAATTTCCCGTTGCTGACCCTCGTGGGCGTGATTGACGCCGACCTCGGGCTGCAAGGGTCGGACCTGCGGGCGGCAGAACGCACATTTCAATTGATGCGACAGGTCGCGGGACGGGCCGGACGGGCAGAGTTGCGCGGCACCGCGCTGTTGCAGACCCACCAACCCGGTCATCCGGTGATCCGCGCCATCCTTGGCGGCGATGAAGAAGCCTTCTGGAAGGCTGAAGCCGCCGAGCGGCGTGCCGCCGGGGTGCCGCCCTATGGCCGGATGGCAGGGATCATCCTGTCGGGACCGGATGTGGCACAAGTGTTCGACCTTGGCGGCGAGCTTGCCCGCCGTGATGCCCCCTTGCGCCGGATCGGGGCACAGGTGTTCGGTCCGGCCCCCGCCCCCATCGCCCGCGTGCGCGGACGCCATAGGGTCCGGCTGCTTGTCAAAGCAGAAAAGGGCGTCCCGTTGCAAGCCGCTTTGACGGCATGGATCGCCCAAGTGAAGCTGCCAACGGCGGTGCGGCTGGCCATCGACATCGATCCGCAAAGCTTTTATTGACCGCACCCCGGCTGGCAGATGCGGGGGTGCCACACCTTGCAGGGGTCAGGTCCGGGGCTGTGTGAAAGGGGTGCCATCCGGCACCCGAGTCAGTCATCCCAGGGCGTCGTTGCACCGCGCGCAGGTTGCAGGATGCTTGTGCGTGCCCACATCCGGCAGGATCTGCCAGCACCTGGCACATTTCTGACCCTGTGCCTCGGCAAACACCACGGCCAGACCCTCGACCTCGGCAAGCCGGAACGCCCCGGCGGGCGCGGCACCGGCCGACAGCGCAAGGCTGCTGGTGATGCAAAGCTCCGCCAGATCGACGCCGGCAAGGTCATCGCGCAGTGCGGCATCCTCGACATGGACCACGGGGGCCGCTTCCAGAGACGAGCCAATCACTTTGGCCGTGCGTTGCACCTCCAACGCGCCCGTCACCACCCGCCGGGCCGCGCGGATGCGGTCCCACTTGGCGGACAGCGCATCGTCACGCCATTCGGCCGGCGTAGGCGGCATGTCATGCAGGTGGATGCTGTCGTCCGCATCGGGAAAGCGCGACAGCCAGACATCTTCCATCGTGAATACAAGGATCGGGGCTAGCCACGTTGTCAGGCGGTGGAACAGCACATCCAGCACCGTGCGCGCCGCGCGCCGACGCACCGAACCAGGCGCATCGCAGTACAGCGCATCCTTGCGGATGTCGAAATAGAACGCCGACAGATCGGTGGTGGCAAAGGTAAACAGCTTTTGAAAGACGCCCTGAAAGTCATATTTCGCATAACCTTCGCGCACGTCTTGGTCCAACTCGGCCAAACGGTGCAACACCCACCGGTCCAACTCCGGCATCTGGGCTGCGTCCAGCCGTTCAACTTCGGTGAAGCCGTTCAGCGCACCCAGCAGGAAACGCATGGTGTTGCGCAAGCGGCGATAGCTGTCGGCGACCCCTTTCAGGATCTCCTTCCCGATCCGCAGATCCACCGTGTAGTCTGACTGCGCCACCCACAAGCGCAGAATGTCCGCGCCATATTCGTCGATCACCTGTTGCGGGGCCACCGTATTGCCCAGCGACTTGGACATTTTCATGCCCTTTTCATCCAACGTGAAGCCATGCGTCAGCACGCCCCGATAGGGGGCACGGCCCTTGGTTCCGCAAGCCTGCAACATAGACGAATGGAACCAACCGCGGTGCTGGTCCGTGCCTTCCAGATATAGGTCGGCAATCCCATCAGCCGCGCCATCCTCGCGGTCGCGCAGCACAAAAGCATGGGTCGAGCCCGAGTCGAACCACACATCCAGCACGTCAAAGACCTGTTCATAGTGCAACGGATCCACAATGCCGTTCAGCACAATTTCCTTGAATCCTTGACCATACCACACATCCGCACCGTCGGCCTCGAACGCGGCCTTGATACGGTCATTGACCTCGGCGTTGCGCAACAGAAAATCCGGCGCATCGGGGCGGGCACCCTTTTTCACGAAGCATGTCAGCGGCACCCCCCAGGCGCGTTGCCGAGACAACACCCAGTCTGGCCGCGCCTCGATCATTGAATGCAGGCGATTGCGCCCGGTCGGCGGCGTCCATGTCACCAGTTGATTGATCGAATTCAGCGCTCGGCCGCGGATGGTTTCACCATAGACCGTCATCCCATCCTCCAGCGGCTTGTCGATAGCAACGAACCACTGCGGTGTGTTGCGATAGATCAAGGGGGCTTTGGACCGCCAGGAATGCGGATAGCTGTGCTTCAACTTCCCCTTTGCCAGCAGCGCGCCTTGCGCATGCAGCGCCTTGATGTTGCTCACATTGGCCGGGCCTTCCTTGCCCTCGGGCGTCAGAATGGCCTGACCGCCAAAGACCGGAAGATCAGCCCGATAGCTGCCATCGGCCTCAACGTTATACGTCATCGGCAAGCCGAACTTCACACCCATCTGATAGTCGTCATCGCCATGGCTCGGCGCGGTATGGACAAAGCCGGTGCCCGCCTCGTCGGTCACATGATCGCCCGGCAGCAGCGGCACATCGAAATCCCAATCGCCCGCGCCGCCTTCGATCCCACGGTAGGGGTGGGCACACACAATGCCCGCCAGATCATCGGCAGACACATCACACAGGCGCCGCACCATCTCCGGGCCAGCCAGCTTGGCTTGGGTAAACACCGCTTCTGCCAACTTGTCAGCCAGGATCAGACGATCCCCGATCATCACCTGGCTTTCTGCCGGCCGACCGATGATCTCGTAAAGCCCATAGTCGATCTGGGGGCCGAAACTGATGGCACGGTTCTGCGGGATCGTCCAGGGCGTGGTGGTCCAGATCACCACGTCGGTCTTTATCTTGGTAAAAATATCCCCGCCGGAGGCTTCCGCCCGAATGACCGGGAACCGCGCCCAGATGGTATGGCTGGTGTGATCGTGATATTCCACCTCGGCTTCGGCCAGTGCCGTTTTCTCCACCGGCGACCACATCACCGGCTTGCTGCCCTGATAAAGGCTGCCGTTCATCACAAACTTCATGAACTCGTCTGCGATCACCGCTTCTGCGTGGTAATCCATCGTCAAATAGGGCTTGTCCCATTTGCCGGTGATGCCCAGACGTTTGAACTCGGCGCGCTGGATGTCGATCCAGCCTTCGGCAAAGCGGCGGCATTCCTGACGGAAATCAACGATATCCACGTCGTCCTTGTTCAAGCCCTTCGCCCGGTATTGCTCCTCGATTTTCCACTCGATCGGCAACCCGTGGCAATCCCAGCCCGGCACGTATCGGGCGTCTCTGCCCATCATCTGCTGGCTGCGCACCACCATGTCCTTCAGCACCTTGTTCAGCGCGTGGCCGATGTGCAGATGGCCGTTGGCATAGGGGGGGCCATCATGCAGCACGAACGGCGCGCGGCCCGTCTGGGCGCGCAGGCGGTCATAAACCCCCAACCGCTCCCAGCGCGCCAGCCAGTCTGGTTCGCGCTGCGGCAGGCCCGCGCGCATGGCAAAATCAGTCTCGGGCAGAAAGACGGTCTCGCGGTAGTCTGGGCCAGCGGTGTCGGTCGTGTCGGCGCACATGGGCGGAAATCCTATGGATTGGGGCGTGAACGAAGCAGCCCATCAACGGGCCACGCATTGGAACAGGCACAGTCCCGGCCGCTCTGACACATCTGTCAGAACGCCGGGCGACTAATTCGCGCTATGATCCGGGTCATCCACATGCGCCGCCTTATATTGCGACACGCATTGGGTGTAAACTGCGGCAAAGCCCGCAATGGGCGGCGAAAGGAAGCGACGATGAAAGAACCTTCGGTCAATGTGTTGGGCGGCGTGCTGGAAAGCTGTTCGACGGCGCCGATGACCGGCTTTTTCCGCAACGGTTGCTGTGACACCGGGCCAATGGATCGTGGGCTGCACACCGTCTGCGCGGTGATGACAGCGGAATTTCTCGCGCTGTCAAAATATCTTGGCAATGACCTGTCCACCCCTCGGCCCGAATTCGGCTTTGCGGGTCTAAAACCGGGCGACCGCTGGTGCCTGTGTGCCGGCCGCTTTCTTCAGGCACATGAGGAAGGGGCCGCGCCCCAAGTGAACCTTGCCGCAACGCATCAGATCACCCTGCAGGTTGTTCCGTTGGACATCCTTCAGCACTACGCAGTGGACTGATGCCGCGACACCGCGCCCGATTGCAATGCCCTTCGGATCGGATCATCGCGCACCGATGATTCCTCCGCGATTTCCCATCACCCCCGACCAGATCAATGCGACCGTCGCAGAGTTCTATGCCTGCGTCCGCGAACACCCCGGCCTTGGCCCCGTATTTCACCGCCACGTTACCGACTGGCCGACGCATGAGGCCAAGATCGCCCGGTTCTGGCGCAATGCCATTCTGTTCGAGCGCACATATGACGGCAACCCGATGGCGGTTCACATGGCGGCAGGCGATGTCCGCGCCCCGATGTTCGCGGTCTGGCTTGGATTGTTCGACTCGGTCCTGCGGCGCACGCTGACCTGCGAAACGGCGGCGTCATGGTCGGCCTTGGCGCATCGCATCGGGCGCGGTATGCACATCGCCATTCAGGATCGTGATCAGCCGGGCCCACCCAACCTTGGCTAGGCCGCATCACTCGGCCGGGCCAACGGACGGACGGACCCATCGTCACGCATCAGGTCTTCGATGAACAGGCTCAGAAGCTGTGGGCGACCGGATACGCCGGCCTTGCGATAAATTGCGTTGGTCTGCGCCTTGATTGTGCCTTCGCTGGTGCCACGCAGCGTGGCGATTTCGGCGGTGGACATCCCCTTGATCGAAAACAACGCCACATCGCGCTCGGCGGGGGTCAGCGACCATTCCGCAAACCGCTCTTCCAGCAGGTCCGTGAACGCACCCGAGGCGCGGCGCAAGCGTTCCTCGGCGGTGTGGCGGTCTTGAAAGCTGCGCCGCAAGACCAATGCCCCCAACAGGAAACCGACAATCAGGCCAAGCGCCGCGCCAATTTCGACCAGTTCCCGAAACTCCCATGAAACCGGTGTGCTGCGAAAGCCAAACAGCGAGGACAAGATATCCGACACAAAGAAAAAGGCACAAACGGCCTGAACCGTGAACAACGCGATCAACGACGCCCTCTGCATCAGCCACAGCTCCGCGTTGTGGGGTCAGTCATGGTCATCATCCCCACCGTGGTCGCCATCCTTGTCGCCTTTATCTTCCTTTTCATGATCATCGGTGTTGGTGTTGGGTTGACCGTCGTCGTCCGTAGTGCTGCTGGTGTCGATCAGGCCGGTATCATCTGCTCCCGTGCTGTCAGAAGCCTTGATCCACAGATCGCGCAGAATCTCGCCAGTGCGGGGGTTAAGAATAATTTCCCGACGCCCCCCGTTCCGCTCTGCCGTGATCCGCGTGCGCCCCAGCAGGGTACGTCCGACCGAGATGTTGCGATATCCGCGCTTTTTCAACTGAGCCACGACCGAATCGGCAAAGCTGCGGGCAAAAGCGGCCTGCCCGAAGCACACCGCAGCAAGGCCAAGCGAAAGAAACAATCGTCGGTTCATTTCAGACCTTTCAGGCCCATGCCGGGCAGGATGCAGACCCACGTTCACTATCCGCGACGCGAGACGCCCCGGCAAGACCGGGGCGCAGCGCGTGTTCAGCTTGCTTCAAGATCAATCGTCGTTGTCGTCGTGATCATTGCTGTCGTGATCATTGCTGTCATCGTCGGAGCCACTGGCATCATGGTCCGAGTCGTGTTTGTCAGAACCATGTGTATCGTCATGACCTTTACCCGAGTTGCCATCCGTATCGTCGCTGGTGCCATTGTCATCCGACGAATCGGCATGCCCGCGTTTATGGCCCTTGCCACCACGGTCGCTACCATCATGACCACCATCGGTCGAACTGCCTTGTGCGCGTACAAAATCGCGTTTGCGTTCCCGGACGGTGACGCCCGGTGCCGTCTGGGTTCCGGCCTCGACTGTTCTGACCTGGGTCTTGATGACCGCGCCAGTTGCGGCATCATAGACCGTTTCAAGCTTTTCTGTGCCACGAATGGCTTCAACCTTGATCTGTGTCGGGCCAACGCGGACTTCAACCCGCGTGTATCCGGCGGCTTGCAGGTCGGCAACCACGTCATCCGCCGTCAAGGCCATCGCCATCTGGCCTGAAAACATCACCCCAAAGGCAAGTGCTGCGATCGTCATTTTCATCCGTCTATCTCCGGTTTTTGCCGACCCCTGAACACACTGCGATACACACTGCCCGGATCAGCTTCCATCGCACTTGGCGGCGACAGGGGCACAAAGCACGCTTTTCCCGACCATCGCCATTGACCGGCGGTTTAGACAGGACATCATCTACCTTGGGTTTGGCCTCCTAAACCGAAGTTTATGACTTTTAGACAAAAGAATGCCCCGCAAACCCAGGTTTGCGGGGCCAAAGGCTGTTCGATGCTGTCAGGCGCTACACCTTCATGTCGAACCCAAGATGCTTTGCGACGGTGAAGATGTCCTTGTCTCCGCGTCCACACATGTTCATCACGATGATATGGTCCCTGGGAAGGGTCGGTGCGATCTTCATGACATGGGCGAGCGCATGGGACGGCTCCAGCGCGGGAATGATTCCCTCCAGCTTGCACGACAGTTGAAAAGCCTCCAGCGCCTCGGCATCCGTGATCGACACATATTCGGCCCGACCCACATCGTGCAACCAGGCGTGTTCCGGCCCGATCCCCGGGTAGTCGAGGCCAGCACTGATGCTGAACCCTTCGAGGATCTGTCCGTCTTCATCCTGCAAAAGATAGGTGCGGTTGCCATGCAGCACGCCTGGTCTTCCACCGGTCAGCGATGCACAATGCTGCATCCGATCATCCACGCCCTTGCCGCCCGCTTCAACACCGATGATGCGAACCGACGGATCATCGAGGAAGGGATAAAACAACCCCATCGCGTTCGATCCGCCACCGATCGCCGCAATCACCGTGTCGGGCAAGCGGCCTTCGCCCTCTTGTTCTGCCAATTGCCAGCGCACTTCCTTGCCGATGATGGACTGGAAATCGCGCACCATGGCTGGATAAGGGTGCGGGCCTGCAACCGTGCCGATGCAATAGAACGTGTCGCGGACATTGGTCACCCAATCGCGCAGCGCGTCGTTCATCGCATCCTTCAACGTGCCGCGCCCGGATGTTACCGGCACCACCTCGGCCCCCAGAAGCCGCATGCGGAACACGTTTGGCGCCTGCCGTTCAACATCATGCGCGCCCATATAGACCACGCATTTCAGCCCGAACTTGGCGCAGACCGTGGCCGTCGCCACCCCATGCTGACCGGCGCCGGTTTCGGCGATAATCCGGGTCTTGCCCATGCGGCGCGCCAAGATGATCTGGCCCAGCACATTGTTGATCTTATGCGCGCCTGTGTGATTCAGCTCGTCGCGCTTGAGGTACACCTTGGCCCCCCCAAGATGCTGCGTCAGCCGGTCGGCGTAATAAAGCGGCGAGGGACGACCAACATAATGTTTCCACAGATCATCCATTTCGGACCAGAATGCGGGGTCCGTCTTGGCGAATTCGTAACGTTCTTCCAACTCAAGGATCAACGGCATCAGCGTTTCGGAAACGAAACGTCCACCAAAAATGCCGAATCTCCCCGCGTCATCGGGTCCAGTCATAAAGCTGTTGA
>JBKBOF010000121.1:0-8997 GCA_046294955.1 Paracoccaceae bacterium | reverse complement strand
TCACCCCTTGTCGGATGATCAACTGGCCGCCTACAGCGCATTTTCCGAATCACCTGCAGGCCAGACGTTGACTACTGCCCTTTGTGCCGCGTTTGATTCAGTATTCACCAAAATGTCCTATGATCTGGGTCGTGCGGCGGGCAAGCGGATGCAGAGTGAGGATATCTGAAGTCCTCGCCATTGTGGGGCGACTGTAGGTCAACCTGTTCTACCCTTTGGATCCGGGTTTGGTGCAGACGCGACCCTTGACTTCGTGGGTGATTCCCGTGATAAGCGCCACTTCCGACAAAGGTGTGAACTTTTGCCGGATTTGACATTTGAAATGACGCCCTTTGCGGGGCGCGCTGTCCGAAGGCGGGGCTTGCCCCATCAACACCCTGACCAGGGGGCCGCAGGACGCGGGTTATGAAAAGGAAAGACCCATGTTCGCGGTCCTCAAGACCGGTGGAAAGCAATACAAGGTGCAGTCGGGAGACGTTCTGCGCATTGAAAAGCTGGCCGCCAATGCTGGTGACAAAATCCAGTTCAACGAAATTCTGATGGTCGGTGGTGATACTGTTACCGTTGGTTCGCCTTTGGTTGCTGGGGCTGCGGTTCAGGCCGAAGTGATCGACCAGATCAAAGGTGACAAGACCATCCACTATGTAAAGCGTCGCCGGAAACATTCGTCGCAGCGCACCAAGGGCCATCGTCAACACTTGACGCTGGTTCGTGTGACCGACGTTCTGGCCTCTGGTGGCGACAAGTCGGGCGTTGCAAGTGCCACTGGCACCGCCGATGCGCGTCGTGCTGCCCACAATGCTGCGGCTGCTCCGGCAGTCGAAGCGCCCGCCAAGCCCAAGCGTGCCAAAAAGGCCGCTGAAGCTGTCGCTGAATAAGGAGTAATCCCCATGGCACACAAGAAAGCAGGCGGTTCATCCCGCAACGGTCGCGACTCTGCCGGCCGTCGTCTGGGCGTAAAGCTGTTTGGCGGTCAGCACGCTATTCCCGGCAACATTATCGTGCGTCAACGCGGAACCACTTGGTTTCCGGGTGACGGCGTAGGGATGGGCGTTGACCACACGCTGTTCGCAACCGTTGAAGGCAAGGTGACGTTCAAGAAAGGTATGAAGGGTCGCACTTTCATTTCCGTTCTCCCCGTCGCGGAGGCAGCCGAGTAAGCCGAACCTTTACAATTGACTTGTAAAAAAGGGGGATCGGCCGAAAGGCCGGTCCCCTTTGGCATTTTCCCGGGCCATTCAGGGATTTGTCGGGGGAAGTTCACTCTTCTGCCATCATCCCTTGGCAGGGTGGACGGCAAATCCCATGTCGGTTCCGGGTCGGACCGGTTTGTCAGACTATTTTTGCGGGGCCAGCTTGGCCCTTCATGCGCTTCGAAGGAGGGAAGCCATGACTTTGGACGTGATTGCTGCCACGGCATCCCAGCCGGTGATCGACGCAGAACGGTTTGTGTTGCGCCCGGTGCGCAAGTCCGATGCCGGTCTGTTCGCCCTTTATGCGGGTGACCGTCGGGTTGCCGAAGCCACTCATTCCATTCCGCATCCCTTGCCTCCCGGCGCGGCTGATGCCTTTGTCACCCGCGCCATGAAGCGCCCGGCGGATGAGGATATCTGGGTGATGGACGGTACGGCGTCCGATTTGCCCGAAGTGCTGGGAGTGATCAGCCTCAAACGCATGGATGTCGCAAAATACAATCGCGATCAGTCGGAAGTCGGCTATTGGGTTGCGCCCGCGTTCTGGAACATTGGAATTGCTTCTGCGGCTGTGCAGGCGTTGGTATCGGCCAACCCGCAAGCCAACCGCACCATGTTTGCCGAGGTGTTTCAGGACAACCCCGGATCGGCGCGTGTGCTGACCAATGCGGGCTTTCGCTACCTCGGGGATGCCGAAACCTTCAGCGTGGCACGCCATGCCCGGGTTCCGACATGGACGTATATCTGCAAATTGGCGTGACACTATGGGACAGGCGACGGGCATCTGGCTTCAAACAGCGCGGCTTCGACTGCGACCGCTGGCCTTGGCAGACGAAGCCGGCGTGCTTGAGGGGTTGAACGATCCCGAAATCGCAAGCTGGCTTGCAACGACGCCTTACCCCTATCTGTCGCAAGACTTTCGGGCCTATGTCGCCTCTGCACCCGAGGGTGATACCTTCGCTATCCACGACAGTGAAGGTTTTGCCGGGCTAATCGGTGGTGGTCCCGAGCTTGGTTTTTGGGTGGCCCGTCGCGCGCAAGGCCGCGGTTACGCCACAGAAGCAGCTATCGGTCTGCTGAAGGCGGTGTTCGAGTTTTACAAGGGGCCGGTTTCCTCGGGCTATTTCGTCGGAAACGCTTCGTCCGCCAATGTTCTGAAAAAATTGGGCTTTTGGGAAATTGGGACAGGCTCGAAATACTGTAGATCCCTTGAGCAAGTGATGGACCATGTTGATATGGTGATATCACGTCAAGCATTTCTGTCGCTGCATCCGGGCCGTTCGGGCACGACTGACTATTGACGCCCCATAAACATGGCGCGGTGGCCGCCACAAACCGTGCTGGCAACCCGGCGTCCATGCCGCGCGTGCTTGAGGTGTGGTCGCCGTTCATGTATCGCACGTCCTAGCACTCGCCGCATCCCGCCGTTTTTTGCGAAAGCCTGATCCCATGAAGTTCCTCGACCTCGCCAAAGTCTATATCCGCTCGGGTGGCGGTGGGGGTGGCTGCGTGTCGTTCCGACGTGAAAAGTTCATCGAATTCGGTGGGCCTGATGGTGGCGATGGCGGCAATGGTGGATCGGTTTGGGTAGAGGCTGTTGATGGCCTGAACACATTGATCGACTTTCGCTACCAGCAGCATTTCTTTGCCAAATCCGGTCAGCCGGGTATGGGCAGCCAGCGCACGGGAAAGACGGGTGACGACATTGTCCTGCGCGTGCCCGTGGGCACCGAAATTCTGGATGAGGATGAAGAAACCGTCATCGCCGACCTGACCGAAGTCGGTCAGAAGGTGATTTTGGCGCAAGGCGGCAATGGCGGCTGGGGCAACCTGCGGTTCAAATCGTCCACCAACCGCTCGCCCGCCCGCGCCAATCCGGGACAAGAAGGGGTGGAGCGGACGATCTGGCTTCGGTTGAAGCTGATCGCGGACGCTGGTTTGGTCGGCTTGCCGAATGCCGGAAAATCCACCTTTCTGGCCGCTGTATCGAATGCGCGCCCAAAGATTGCGGATTACCCCTTTACCACGCTGATCCCCAACCTCGGGGTGGTCGGTGTGGATGGCGCGGAATTCGTCATGGCCGATATTCCCGGCCTGATCGAAGGCGCATCGGAAGGGCGGGGCCTTGGCATCCAATTCCTTGCCCACGTTGAACGCTGCAAGGTGCTGCTGCATCTGGTCGATGGCACCTCGGCCACAATCACCAAGGACTATCGCACCATCGTCCATGAGCTTGAAGCCTATTCCGAAATTCTGGGCGACAAACCTCGCATCCTTGCGCTGAACAAATGCGACGCGATGGATGCAAAGCAGATTTCCGACCGCCGCCGCGCGTTGGAAAAGGCCAGCGGAGGGCCGGTGCATGTTATTTCCGGGGTGGCGGGCAAAGGGTTGCAAGACGTTCTTCGCGCCATCTATCGCACGATACAGGGCGAGGCTCCGGAAGAGGAAGCTGGCCCGTGGCAGCCCTGACGCGTATTCAAGCCCCCGATATCCGTGCCGCCAGGCGGCTTGTGGTCAAGATCGGTTCGGCCCTTTTGGTTGATCGCACCTCTGGTCTGAAGCAGGGATGGCTGTCGGCCTTGGCGATGGATGTCGCCGAAGCAAAGGTGCGAGGGACCGATGTTGTACTGGTATCGTCCGGGTCGATTGCACTGGGGCGCAAGGTCCTTGGGCTGGGCGATGGTGTTCTGACGCTGGAACAATCCCAGGCGGCGGCGGCGGTGGGCCAGATCCGCCTTGCGCGGGCCTATGAAGAAGTGCTGGCCCCGCATGGCATCACCACGGCGCAAGTGCTTGTCACGCTGGAAGACACCGAGGATCGCCGCCGCTATCTGAACAGTCGCGCCACGATGGAAACGTTGTTGGGCTTTGGCGTTGTGCCGATCGTGAATGAAAATGACACGGTCGCCACCGACGAGATCCGCTTTGGTGACAACGACCGACTCGCCGCCCAGATCGCGGTAACGGTTGGTGCGGATCAGTTGTTGCTGTTGTCGGACGTGGACGGCTTTTATTCGGCCAACCCGAAAGAAGATCCAACGGCCAAACGTTTTGATCTGATTGACCATATCACGCCCGAGATCGAGGCCATGGCGGGTGATCCGATTTCGGGCATGTCGAAGGGCGGTATGAAAACTAAGCTTCTGGCCGCCAAGACGGCGGTCGCAGGCGGCTGCGCCATGGCAATCATGGAAGGCAGCGCCCTGCGCCCCCTGACGGCTTTGGCCAAAGGGGCAAACCGAACATGGTTTGTGGCGCAAGCCGACCCGCAATTGGCCCGCAAACGCTGGATCAATGCCATGAAGCCGCGTGGCGAACTGGTGCTGGACGCCGGCGCTGTTACCGCGTTGCGCGCCGGAAAATCGCTGTTGCCCGCAGGCGTGATCCGCGTGACGGGAACATTCGGGCGCGGTGAGCCGGTGTCGATCCTGTCGCCGGAAGGGGTGGTGCTGGGCAAGGGGCTGGTGCGCTATACTGCGGCCGAGGCAAAGGCGATCGCCGGGCATCGGTCGGGGGACATTGCGGGCCTTTTGGGCTATGAAGGCCGTGCAGCACTTGTCCACCGCGATGATATGGTGATCTGAGGATACGTCCTCGCATTGGTTTTGAACGGAAGAAAGGATTTGCGCGATGGATGGGCAGATTTCTGACCTGATGGCTGGACTGGGGGCTGCGGCGCGGACCGCGGCGGCCGAATTGGCTTTTGCCCCGCCCGAGAGCAAGCAGGCGGCCCTGATCAGTGCGGCCGAGGCGGTGTGGTCGGACCGGCAGTCGATCATCAACGCGAACGCGCTTGATTTGGCATACGGAGTCGAAAAGGGCCTGTCCGACGCGATGATGGACCGGTTGCGGCTGGATGAGGCGCGGATTCGCGGCATTGTTGGTGGCTTGCAGTCCGTCGCTGCACAGCGCGATCCGGTCGGCCGGGTGCTGGCAGAATGGGATATGCCGTCGGGGTTGAACATCCAAAGGATTGCGACGCCCCTGGGCGTTGTCGGTGTGATCTATGAAAGTCGCCCGAATGTGACCGCCGATGCCGGCGCCCTGTGCCTGAAGGCGGGGAACGCGGTGATCTTGCGCGGTGGGTCCGAAAGTTTTCACTCATCTACAGCGATCCATGCTTGCATGGTTCAGGGATTGCGCGCGGCGGGCTTGCCCGAGGCTGCGATCCAACTGGTGCCGACACGGGATCGTCAAGTCGTGACAGATATGCTGCGCGCGGTCGCGTATATTGACGTAATTGTGCCACGCGGCGGCAAGGGCCTCGTCGGTCTGGTGCAGCGTGAGGCAAGGGTGCCGGTCTTTGCGCATCTGGAGGGCATTTGCCATGTGTATGCCGACGGAGATGCCGATTTGGAAAAGGCGCGGCGTGTGGTGCTGAACGCGAAAACCCGGCGTACAGGCATCTGTGGCGCGGCAGAATGCCTGCTGATCGACCGCGAATTCTATGCCCGACACGGTGGGGTGCTGGTTGAGGATTTGCTGAACGCAGGGGTCGAGGTCCGCACCGAGGGGGCGTTGCTTGGGGTTCCCGGAACGATCGAGGCCAAGCCGGATGATTTCGGGCGCGAGTTTCTGGACATGATCATCGCGGCGAAGCTGGTTGATGGCGTGGACGGGGCGATTGACCATATCCGCCACTATGGGTCGAGCCACACCGAAAGCATCCTGACCGAAAACGACGCCACAGCGGACCGGTTCTTTCAGCGATTGGACAGCGCCATCCTGATGCGCAATGCATCGACCCAGTTTGCCGATGGGGGGGAATTCGGGATGGGCGCGGAAATCGGCATCGCCACAGGAAAAATGCACGCCCGTGGGCCGGTGGGGGCCGAGCAACTGTGCAGTTTCAAGTATCTGGTGCGCGGCGATGGCACGTGTCGGGCCTGACGCCATACGCAACTAGTACGACAGCCGCACGGAAGCCTCGTGCACCTCGACTGTCAGCCGACGGTGTTGGCGGGTGATTTCATCGCGCAACAGGGCAAAGTGCACCTGTCCCGGACCCATTTCAACTGATGCTGCGGGGTTGGACAGAAGCTCCCACAGGTCGGGGTCGATTCTCAAACGGCTGGCTTCGCCTTTGAGCGTCCATCGGGTGTCGCCACGTTCGACCGCGATGGTGCCACCATGGGGCATGGAGCTTTCCAGACATTGGATCGCCAGAAAGGCCAGCTTGACCTCGCGCCGCGCCATGTCGGTGGGGGAGTTCCAGTCAATCACCAACCGCCCGCCGCGTGTCAGGTCACTCAGGATCCCCGCTACCTCGGCCCGGCCGATCTTTTGGTCGGCAGCGCCAGCGGCCCCGAACGCCACCCGGAAAAACCGGATGCGGGCGTTGGCGTTGGCCACACTGTCCACAATCAAGGCCAGTTCGGGGCTGCGGCCCATACCGTCCATCATCAGCAATTCTACCCCATTGCCGATGGCCCCGATCGGACTGATAAGATCATGGCAGATGCGGGATCCAAGAAGAGCCGTCAGGTCTGGCTTGTCAGTCATCGGCGGTATCCTGATTGGGGCAGGGGAAGGGAACGAGACATGAACGCAGTGCTGGAACCGGGAATGCTGGTGCGCCACCCTGACCGCGCGGATTGGGGCATTGGGCAGGTACAATCGAACATCGCGGGACGCATCACTGTGAATTTTGAACATGCAGGCAAGGTCGTGATCGATGGCCGCCAGATCGACCTTTTGCCGGTCTTTGGCGAATAGCGCGCATTGGGCGCGGGCTTCAAGATGAATTCAACCATGAAGTGTTTCTCGGTCCAACGCGGTTGCCATGTCCGTGTTCTGCTTCTATCCCAACCATCGTTAACTGAGGGTTAAGGAAAGTCTTGTGACGGCAAAACAGGCAGAGGACCGTTACACAGTGCGTCTGGCAACATGCGAGACCGACATCTCGTCGGCGCTACGCCTGCGCTATCGGGTCTTTGTAGAAGAATTGGGTGCGGATGGCCCCGGCGTGGATCATCACTTGCGAACAGAGCGCGACGAATTCGACGCAGTTTTTGACCATCTTGTGCTGGTCGATACCGGTATTGATCCGTCGACGCAGGATCACGTCGTCGGTGTCTATCGACTGCTGCCGCAGGACCGGATGCCGCAGATCGGACGATTCTATTCGGAAACCGAATTCGATCTGGCCCCTCTCAAGCTGTCACGACGCAGGCTTCTGGAACTGGGCCGGTCGTGCATTCACGTTGATCACCGGCGCGGGACCGGGATGTTTCATCTGTGGAACGGCCTCGCGCGCTACGTCATTGAACGCGACATCGACATCCTGTTCGGTGCCGCCAGTTTTCCGGGTACGGATTTGCAGGCCTTGTTGGCGCCATTGTCCTTGCTGCACCACGCACATCTGGCCCCGCCGTCCTTGCGCGTGCGGGCGCATGGGGCAGGAGCCGGGACGGTCGATCTTTTACCCGAACATTTGCTGGACCGGCGCGCAGCGCTGGCCGCGACGCCGGCGTTGATCAAGGCCTATCTTCGGTTGGGCGGGTTTGTTGGCGAGGGTGTCTATGTTGACCGGGATTTCAACACGACGGATGTCTGTCTGGTGATGGACACCAACCGTATGAACTCCAAACACAAAGAATTCTACATCCGGAAGGGTGTGACGGGATGACATGGCGCGGTTTGGAGATGGCCCCCGTGAATATCTCGCCGCTCGGATGGTTGCGCATTGTGCTGCGCGGTGCAGCGATGGGTGTCGTGATCTATGGCGGGTTGTCCGTTCTTTTGCTGACGCGGCTTGCAGAACGACCGCTTTTCGGCATGGTCCGGCCATGGACGCCGCACATCACCCGGATCGTCTGCCGCGCGTCGATGGCCATCATGGGGATCGCGTTGGTCGCCCGGGGCACGCCGATGGTCAACAAAGGGGCCATGGTGGCAAATCACGCATCCTGGCTGGATATCTTTGCCTTGAACGCCTGCACTACCATGTATTTTGTGGCCAAATCCGAAGTGTCAGGGTGGGCTGCCATCGGTTGGCTGGCCCGCGCGACGGGAACGGTGTTCATTGCCCGCAAGGGCACCGAAGCCAAGCGACAGCAGCAGCTGTTTGAAGAACGGTTGCGGGCTGATCATCGGTTGCTGTTCTTTCCCGAGGGCACATCGACAGACAGCCAACGGGTTCTTCCTTTCAAATCATCGCTTTTCGCGGCGTTCTTCACACATGGTCTGGAACAGGTGATGCATATTCAGCCGGTGACCGTGGTCTATCATGCACCGGACGGGGCTGATCCGCGGTTCTACGGCTGGTGGGGCGACATGACCTTTTTCGGCCACCTTCTCGCGGTCTTGTCCCTGGCAAGGCAGGGGCGTGTCGAGATCACTTTTCATGCCGATGTTCCCGTCGATGGCTTTGCCAACCGCAAGGATCTGGCCGACTACTGCCAGCGGGTGATTGCAGCGCGCCATCCGTATGCCGGACCGTCCGACCGCTAAGGTCTTCAGCCCAAAGGCGCGAGCAGGTCTTTCAACGCTTGAACCGCGTCATCGGCCCCCCAGATTTCCGGACCTATGCCGAAGAAGTCCGTCACCGGGCCAAAGCGTTCGATCAGGTCGGTGGTCAGCGCGCCTTCGGCAACCACCGGAACCTCGATCATTTCTGACCACCATTCAAACAGATCGAAATCAACCTGTGATCCTTGTCCCAAGGCGGAGTCACCAATCGGGCCGAAAGACACATAGTCGGCTCCGGCCTCTCCGGCGCTGATCCCTTCGTGCCGGGTGACGCCGCAAAAGGCACCGACGATGGCATCGGACCCAAGGTCTTTTCGGGCTTTGCGCACGG
>JBKBOF010000120.1:0-9103 GCA_046294955.1 Paracoccaceae bacterium | reverse complement strand
TCGGTCGAGGATGAAATCGCGGCGGTGCAACCAAACCTGGCAAAGTTGAAGCACAACGGTTGCACGGTTTGCATCGTCTGCGAAACCTCGAACGCCATTCATGGCGACGCGGGGCGCGCGGTGAACGACCGACCGCGCCTGACCGATGCCGCAATGGTGGCGTTTGGCGCAAAGCTGGAAGCCTTTGCCAGCTATCTTGCCGTGCAAGGGATCACTCTGGTCTATCACCATCACATGGGCACCATCGTCGAATCCCCCGACGAGATCGACGCACTGATGGCCGCCACCGGTCCACACACCCATCTTTTGTTTGACGCGGGCCATTGCATTTTTGGTGGTGGCGATCCGGTGGCGGTGCTGCGCAAGCATGTGGCCCGTGTGCGCCATTTCCATGCCAAGAACATCCGTCCTGACGTTGTGGCGCGCGTGCGTGCCGAGGGCCTCAGCTTTCTGCAAGGCGTGCTGGCCGGGGCGTTCACCGTGCCGGGCGATCAGGAAGGTGCCGTGGATTTTGCGCCATTGCTGAAAATCCTTGCCGATGCCCATTACGACGGCTGGATTGTCATCGAGGCCGAACAAGATCCGACGCGGCGCAATCCGCTACTGTATCAGACACTGGGACTGGCGACGCTGAAGCGGCTGTCCAAAGAGGTCGGGTTGATCTGATGCACAAGATCAGGGTTGGGGCGCAGCCCCTGCCTTGCGGATATTCAGGGGTCAGGAAAGGACGGACGCGATGAGCAGGCTTTTGGTCAAACCGCACGGCACACATGGGCTGGTGCAGGATATCACGCCGGACAGCGCCGGTTGGGGCTATGTCGGATTTCAGCTGTACCACCTGACCGAGGGCGAAACCGCCCGAGGATCGCTGGGTGACCGAGAGGCCATCTTTGTCTTTGTCGAAGGCAAGGGCCAGATGAGCGGGGCTGGCCAAGATTGGGGAGTGCTGGGCGAGCGGATGAATGTGTTCGAAAAGACCCGCCCCCACTGTGTCTATCTGCCTGACGGGTCGGATTGGGCGGTCACGGCGACCTCGCGCCTGACGCTGGCCGTCTGCACGGCCCCGGGCCATGGGGGACACACGGCGGCGCGGATCGGCCCGGCGGATGTACCGCAGGTGACGCGGGGCAAGGGCACCAACACCCGCCATATCAACGCCATTGCGATGGAAGAACGGGATGTCGCCGACAGCTTGCTGGTGACCGAGGTGTTCACACCGGCGGGGCACTGGTCCAGCTATCCGCCGCATCGGCATGACGAGGATGACTTCCCCCAGATGACCTATCTGGAGGAAACCTACTACCACCGCCTGAACCCCGCGCAAGGATTTGGGGTGCAGCGGGTGTTTACCGAAGACGGGTCATTGGACGAGACGATGGCGGTGGCGGATGGCGACGTGGTCTTGGTGCCAAAGGGTCACCATCCGTGCGGGGCACCCTATGGCTACGAGATGTATTATCTGAATGTCATGGCCGGGCCGCTGCGCAAGTGGCGGTTCCGGAACCATCCCGACCATGACTGGATCGCGCAGCGCGATGCCTAGACGCTGACGCCGAACAGGCGGCCGACACCGGCGGTGATGGCCATGGCCGCAGCCCCCCAGAACAGCACGCGCGCCGTGGCCGGCAATTTCGGCGCGCCACCGGCATGGGCCCCAAGCGCGCCAAGCCCCGCCAGACAGATCAGCGTGGCCACCACAACGACCGGAATGATCTGACCTTCCGGCGCAAGCACGGCGGCAGCCACTGGCAGGGCGGCGGCCACAGTGAAGGTCAGGCCAGACGCAAATGCCGCTTGCAGCGGGTTTGCGGTATGCACCTCGGAAAGGCCGAGTTCTTCGCGCACATGGGCTGTCAGCGCGTCCTTTTCCGTCAACTCGCGTGCCACAAGTGCTGCCGTTTCGACCGACAAGCCGCGGGACTGAAAAATCGCCGCAAGTTCGGCCTCTTCCGCCTCGGGCGTGTCGATCAGCGCCTGCTTTTCGCGACCGATATCCGCCCGCTCGGTGTCCGATTGCGAGCTGACCGACACATATTCGCCAGCCGCCATCGACATGGCCCCGGCGGCAAGTCCCGCCATCCCCGCAATCAGCACCGCACCGGGGCTGGGGTCGGCGGCTGCGACACCGACGATCAGGGACGACACCGACACGATGCCGTCATTCGCGCCCAGAACAGCCGCGCGAAGCCAGCCGGACCGGTTGATGAAATGCACTTCTTCATGCGCAGATTCGTAAGGTAAGGACATGGGAACCTTCATGATGGATGACCTAATTGTTGCACGGTTTCGGACAACGATGCAATTGGCAGACGGACGCAGGCGCGAAAGCCCCTGGCTGTCCCGGGCAATGGAGAGATCAGTTCAAACCTGCCCCCGATGCGATCCGCAATCGTAGCGACGATCGACAGGCCCAGTCCGCTGCCCTCACCTGCCGAGGGCGCGCGGGCAAAGCGGGTGGACAATGTGGAAAGGGTATCTTGCGAAACCGCAGGGCAGTCATTTTCAACACAGAACCCACCGGTTCGCGACAGCGACACCGTGACCGGGCCGCCTGACCCATGACGCAAGGCGTTTTCGATCAGATTGCGCGCCAGAATGGCGAGCGCATCTGCATCAAGATCAGACAGGACCGGAGTTTCGGGCAAGGTCAGCGTAACGCGACTGCCGTCTTCACTGCGTTGTGCGTCTTGCACGACAAACCGCAGGATCGGGCGCAGATCTGATACCTGATCCGCCCGCAAACGTGCCCCTTCGGCACGGGCAAGGTCGATCAGACGCTCTGACAACCGCGCCATGCGTTTGAGCGTGACTTCGATGTCGTCTGCACGCCGGATCGTGGCAGGATCCTTCGTCTCTTGTTGCAAACGCTGAAGCTGAGCCAAGGCCCCTGCCAGTGGTGTGCGCAACTCGTGGGCGGCGTTCGAGGCAAAGCTGCGTTCGGCCTGAAAGGCACCAGTAAGGCGTTGGAACAATTGGTTCATCGCCTTGGTGATCGGGCGCAGTTCGGTCGGCAGATCATCGGTGGGCAGCGGCGACAGGTCGTTTTCATCGCGCATGGCGACCTGCATTTGCAACTGTCCCAACGGGCGCAGTCCAAAGCGCAGGGCAAAAACGATCCCGACAAGCATCAACGGAATCATCAGAACAAGGGGCAGCGCCAGCACGACCGTCGCTTCGCGCGCGACCTGATCGCGGTGCGACAGGGGTTCCGCGATGGCAAGGGTGATGGTGCCGCTGACAGCCGATTCCTGATAGATGCGATGGGTGTCGGTCCGAAAAAAGCTTTCACCGGGCTGACTTGGAAATTGGGCCGGATCAGCACTATGGGATGCCAGAAGAACACGCCCCAGATCATCGCGCACCAGATATGTGTAGTATTCATCGTGGTCATCCAGCGCCGTCACACGCTGTGAAACCCCCGCTTCGTCACGGCCCAGAATGTCAATGACAGCCAATTGCAGCAGGCGTTGTCCCGTTTCCTGCAAGGCCGAGTCGAACACCTCGTTCATCTCGTCCGTCAAAAGCCGGACCGCCGCCGCCGCCGCCGCCAGCCAGACCAGCACCACCACCACCGACAACAGAAGGGCGGCGCGCAATTGAATCGAGTTGATCTTCATGCGGGCCTCAGCCGATAGCCCAGACCGCGTTCTGTGACGATCACATCGGCCCCAAGCTTTTTGCGCAAGCGGCTGATGTGCACCTCGATGGCGTTGCTTTCGATTTCGGTATCAAAGGAATAGAGCCGTTCTTCAAGCTGGTCTTTGGGGAACAATTGACCCGGCCGCTGCAAAAACGCCTCGAACAACACCCATTCCCGCGCTGTCAACAGCACCGGCCGCCCGTCGCGCAAGATACTGCGTGCCGCCATGTCGATGGTCAGGCCACCAAGGGTCAGTTGGGGATTTGGGTTTCCGCCATACCGCCGGGCCACCGCACCGATACGCGCCGAAAGCTCGGTCAGGTCGAAGGGCTTGACCAGATAGTCGTCCGCACCTGCATTCAACCCGTCGATCCGGTCCGACAACTGATCCAGCGCAGACAGGATGATCACGGGCGTCACGCTGCCTGCGGCGCGCAACCGCTTCAGAAAGGGCACGCCGCGTCCGTCAGGCAGCATCAAATCCAGCAGGATCAGGTCATGGCTGGCGCCTGCCATAGCATCTTGCGCCGCATCGAGGCGGAGCGCCCAATCCACCGAATGACCGTCCGCAGCGATCTGGTCGCGCACGGCGGCCCCGATGGCAGTGTCGTCTTCGATCAGCAGGATACGCATCAAAGCCCCGTCTTGTCGGGACTTGCCCCGATGTCTTGTGCTGTCAGTAGATCATAAACCTTACGCCAAACTGACGCAGATTTTTTTCACCCGTCAGGCGGCCGTCAGGTTCGGCTGGCAAACAGCGTCATGGCCTGATTGGCACCGGAGGAATCGCGATGGGAAAACTGCTTTCGATCTTGGTGCTTGGCGGCACGCTTGCCGCCGGAGCGGCCAATGCTGATGACGATTGCTATGTTCCGATGACCAAATGGCTACCACGTGCGGCTGTGGCCGATATGGCTGCCGAAAATGGCTGGACCGTGCGCCGGATCAAGATTGACGACGGCTGCTACGAGATCATCGGCCGCGACGCCGAAGGCCGGTCAATCGAGGTCAAGGTCCATCCCGCCACTCTGGCCATCGTCGAGTTCGAGATTGAACACGACGATGACCATGACAAAGCCCGCAAAAACAAACGCAAACCAGACCGGCAGGACGACTGACCAATCCCGGTCGGCCCGTTCTTTGTTCCCCCTGACAAACGTCAGACCCATCTACTTGTCTTGCAGGAGACATCACATGAAACCGCTACTGACCCTTCTTTCCCTGACCACAGCGCTTGGCGCCGCAACCACGGCGTTCGCCGTGAACGCGCCAGCCCATTGCCCCGGATCGTGTCAACTCTCGCTGTCCCACGATGCGACGGATACGCCGCTGTTGCGCGTGGATAGTGATGACGATGACGACTGGAAATGGTTCGGCTTCCGCAAGAAGCACCATGACGACGACGACGATGATGACGATGACTGTGAAGACGATGATGATGAAAAGGATTGCATGACCAAGGGTCGTGGCACCGCCGCACCTGCCGCGCCCTCCACCCCGCCGAAGAACGGGCTGTTCGGTAATGGTCAGCCACCACAGGTCAAATCGAACTGACATCATTTCAATTTTTCGAAGTTTCACGAAAGGCACTTCCGATGAAAACGCTTCTTGCAGCACTTGCGCTGACCACTGCCATGACTGTTCCGGGACTGGCTTTGGCCCGGACCGTCACGCTGAACACCGGCCTGAAATCCTATGGTGGTGACGGGGCCTATCTGGCCATTTACGTCACAGACCCGTCGGGTGCCTATGCGGGCAGTCTTTGGATGGCGGGCAGAAAATCAAAGTATTACAAACACCTGTCCGACTGGGCGCGGGCCACGGGCGGCAATACGGCCGAAGTGAGCGGCATCACCGGCGCCAGTGTCGGCGCGGGCCGGTCGCTGGAATTGTCAATGGATCTGGCAGACGCACTGTTTGACGCAGGCTATACCCTGCACATCGACGCCGCAGTGGAAGACATGCGCGACAGCCCGAACGAAATTGCCGTACCGCTGACAAGTGACGGCGCGGGCAAGGCCGTGAAAGGCCGCAGCTACATCGCCACCTTCAGCTACACCTTCTGATCGAGGCACGCCCGATGATCCGCACGCTTCACCGCTGGCCCGGCCTTGTGGCCGCCGTCCTTCTGGTTCTTTTGGCCCTCAGCGGCAGCGTGCTGTCGGTGTTTCCTGCACTTGACCGGATCGGCGCACCGTCGGCGGTGTCGGGGCAATCGGTAGCCGACCTTGTGGCCGTCGTGCGGACAGCGCATCCTGGGGTCGAGCAGATCAAACGTGCGCCGTCGGGCAAGATCACCGCCTACTGGTTCACCGATGGCACACCGGGTGCAGCGGTGATTGATCCCATCACGGGGCTGGAAGCGGCGAGTGCCGACCCCAACCCGGTCGAACGCTGGTTGACCCAGTTCCACCGGTCGCTGTTTCTGGATGATACCGGGCGGCTGGTGATGGCCGGGGCGGCGGCGGCCTTGCTGGCGCTGTCGATCTCGGGCGCGATGCTGATGGCGCAGCGGGTGGGCGGCTGGCAGCGGTGGTTCTCGCGGTTGCGCGGGCCATTGGCCGGACGCCTGCACAGCGAGCTTGCCCGTGTGGCCGTGGTGGCACTGGCCCTGTCGGCGGTCACCGCCCTGTGGATGACCGCATCGACCTTTGGCATGCTGCCCGACGACGCGGCGAACCCCGCCGTGCCGTCACAGGTCAGCGGACAGACCGGGATGGACCCTTCCGGGATGGACACCCTTCGCACCACGCCTGTGGCGGCGCTGCGCGAACTGACCTTTCCCTATCCCGATGATGCGACGGATGTCTTCACACTGACAACCGACCACGGCACCGGCTATCTGGATCAGGGCACGGGTGCGCTTCTGGTCTGGGAAACACCCGGCCCTTGGGCGCAGATCGAGGAATGGATCTACCTGTTGCACACCGGCAAGGGTGCGGCGGTCTGGGGGCTGGTTCTGGGGCTGATGGTTCTCAGCGTGCCGGTCCTTGCGGTCACCGGCACGCTGATGTGGGTCAAGTCGCGAGGCGGGCAGCCGCGGCTGCGCGGCATGGTTGCGGTGCACAAGGCCGAAACTGTGATCCTTGTCGGCAGTGAAGGCGGCACCACCTGGGGCTTTGCCACAACGCTGGCGCGCGCGTTGCAAGACGCGGGTCAGGCCGTACATATGGCCCCGATGTCCGCCTTCGCCCCTGCCCGTTACAGTTCTGTCCGCCGGATTGTGCTGATGGCCGCAACATGGGGCGATGGCACCGCCCCAAGCTCGGCCAAGGGGTTTCTGGATCGCCTGGCAACCGACGCAGCCTTGCCAAAGGTTCCGATGGCCATCCTTGGCTTTGGCGACAACAGCTTTCCCGCCTTTTGCGCCTATGCCGACACCGTGGAAACCGCTGCCCGCGAAAAGGGCTGGTCGCTGGTGCTGCCCACCGACCGGATCAATCGCCAATCGCCGCAGGATTTCGCGCGCTGGAGCCGTGATTTCGGGCAGGCCATCGGCGAGGCGCTTGATCTGACCCATCAGCCAGCCCCCCCCGTCAGCACCGCGCTGACCCTGATCTCACGCCGCGACTATGGCGAGTCCGTGCAGGCCCCGGCGGCCATTCTGCGCTTTGCCTTGCCCAAGGTGGGCCTGTGGCAAAGGGTGACAGGACGCGGCATCAGCCGATTTCAGGCGGGTGATCTGCTGGGAATTCTTCCCGAAGGCTCGACCGTGCCGCGGTTCTATTCGCTGGCCTCGGGCGCGGATGATGGCATTGTCGAAATCGTGGTGCGCAAGCATCCGGGCGGCTTGTGTTCGTCGCAGTTGATGGCGCTGCAACAGGGGCAGACCGTGACCGCCTTCCTGCGCCGCAATCCGGAGTTTCATCCATCCCGCGACAAGGCGCCATTGATCCTGATCGGGGCCGGAACTGGCATCGGGCCACTCGCGGGCTTTGTGCGTGCCAATGCCAAACGCCGCCCCATCCATCTGTGGTTCGGCGCAAGGCATCCGCAGGGCGATCTGTTCTATGGCGAGGAACTGGCGGATTGGTCGCAAGACGGCCGCCTTGCCGGTCTGCGCACCGCCTTTTCCCGCACCGCCGCCCGGCAGTATGTGCAGGATGCGCTGCGGGCGGATGGCGAGGTGCTGCGCGATCTGGTCGCCAATGGTGCGCGCATCATGGTCTGCGGCGGACGCGACATGGCGCAGGGCGTGCGCGACGCGCTGTTGGATATCCTTACCCCGGTCGGTCTGACCCCGACCCTGCTGAAAGCACAGGGACGCTATGCCGAAGACACCTACTGATCCGCATCGTCACCGGCTTGGCGGGGCTACCATGGGCACGCAATGGTCTGTGATGATCGACGGCGCCTATGGACCGGACATCGCGGACCTGCGCGCCATCTGTCAGTCGGCGGTGGATGAGGTGGACCGCCAGATGTCAACCTGGACGCCTGACAGTGATCTGATGCGGTTCAACGCGGCCCCCCTAGACACATGGATACCCCTGCCCGCTGCCCTGTTTGAGGTGCTTGATGCAGGTTTGCAGATCAGCGCCGCCACCGATGGCGCATTCGAGATGAACGTGGGCGATGCGGTGCATGCCTGGGGCTTTGGCGCAGCAGGTCTGGACCTTGCAGCGATCCGGGCGGCCAGCAGCCAGCCGCGGGTGCCGGCCGTTACGGCATTGCAGCTTGACCCCGACCACAGCGCCGCACGCAAAAGAGCACCGCTGTCGCTGGACCTGTCGGGGATTGCAAAGGGGTACGGCGTTGATCGTCTGGCCGATGCCCTGACCGCACAGGGCATTGACCATGCGCTGTGTTCCATCGACGGAGAGGTGCGTGCGCTTTCCGGCCAACGCGATGGCACGCCGTGGTCGGTGGCTATCGAAGCGCCGGATACGCAGGACCGGCGGGCCCTGTCTGTGTTGGGCCTAGCCGACAAGGCTGTAGCCACATCCGGGGATTACCGCCATTTCGTAACCGTAAAGGGCACGCGGCTTGCGCATACGATTGACCCCAGACGTGGCGCACCCTTGCTGAACGCCCCAGCCTCGGTCACGGTGCTTGCTGACCGGTGCATGCCGGCCGATGCCATGGCGACGGCGTTGATGGTGATGGGTGCCGCAAAAGGCCGACAATTTGCCCAAACCAGCGGGATCAGCGCCCTTTTTGTGACGCGTGGACCCGACGGCACATCCAGTCTTGGCACCGGCCTGTTTTCCGAAGCGTGATCCGCTTTTGCGATGTCAGCCTCGCCGGTCGAGGCTCTATCGCACCAGTAGAACCGGCACCTTGCATGACCGCAGCATTTCGGTCGTCGTTGACCCGATCACCAGACTGCGGATACGGGAATGGCCGTAGGCCCCCATCACCACCATGTCGAAGCCTTCGGTTTCGACCAGCTTGCCAAGCGCAGTTTCCGGCTGACCAGGAATAACAGCCGTTTCAGCATTGATCCCGGCCGCTTTCAACATC
>JBKBOF010000119.1:6551-9113 GCA_046294955.1 Paracoccaceae bacterium | reverse complement strand
GGATCCACGGCACCACCGGGAAACACATATTTCGACGGCATGAACGCTGCCCCTGCGCCACGCTGGCCCATCAGCACCTGTGCGCCGAAGTTGGTGGCGCGCCACAGGATGACCGTGGCCGCCGCGCGGATCGGAAGGTCAGTCACGGAAAGTCATGACTCTGGCGCCAGAGTGCCAAAACCGTGCATCCGCTTGGCCCATTGGATCCCGACCACTACCCCCTTGAGCCGTGGCAGCAACCAAAGCGACAATGCCACGCAACCCACGGAAAAGATCGTCGCCAGAACCAGAGGATCGGGGCGATAGACCTTGAATACATAAAGGATCAGTGGGGCCATCAGATGCCCCACAATCAGGATGGTCAGATAGGCCGGGCCGTCATCGGCGCGATGATGGTACAGCGCCTCACCGCACACCGGGCAGCTTTCCCGCACGGTCAGGTAGCCGCGCAGCAGCGGGCCTGCCCCACAGTTGGGGCAACGCCGCCGCCAGCCACGCAACATGGCCTGACGCATCGGGCGGTCTTCGGTCGGGGCGGAAAGTGCGGTATCCGGCATGATCGGGCTACTTTGGCAAATTTGACATTCAAGGTATGGCCCACCAAAGAGCCCCCTCCGTGGTAGATACGCTACCACGGGCCAATTTGGGAGAGCGTACAGCGACCTTGCGCGTCTTTGTCGCAAGCCTGCAACAACCTGCGACGGAACCTGTGCGCTGGGGCGTATCACACTTACAAGGCCCCGAAACAGCAGCGGGCCGGGCTGATAAAAGGATTTGACCGATGATCGACAAGAACAAAGTCGTGGGCGCAACTTTGGTGGCACTTGCAGTGGCTTTTGCGGGTGGTGCTGCGATGGCTGACCGGGGCGACCGCATGGGTGGCGCGGAAGGTCCGATGTTCGGAATGGATTTTGCCGCCATCGATGCCGACAAGGACGGCAAGATCACCCAAGCTGAGATCGATGCCTACCGCGCGGCACAGGCCAAAGCTTTTGACACGGATGGCGATGGTCTGCTGAGCGCCGAAGAACTGTCTGCGATGCATCTGCAAAATGTGACCGCCCGCGCCAGTGACCGCGCTGCCCGGATGATCGAGCGGATGGACACCGATGGCGATGGCAAGCTGTCGGCTGCGGAAATGGCCGTGCGTCCAATGGCCGGCCGGATGTTCGACCGTCTGGATGCCGACAAGGACGGCGCACTGAGCGAAGCCGAACTGGCGGCCGCCCGTGATCGGATGACCGAACGCCGGGGCGACAAGCGCGGCGAAAAGCATGGCGAAAAGCGCGGAGGGATGCAGCGTGGCCATCATGGCGGTCAGGGCAACAACTGATCCTGAAACCCTGGCAGGGGCTGCGCGATGGCGCGGCCCTTCCGGAACCGGGCGAAAGTCGATAAGCCTAGCACAGGATGGATATGCCGCGCGACACGCTTGCCCCGCTTTCGGACGAGGCGCTTCTGGTTCTCTATGCCAATGGAGATCCGGCCGCGGCGCGCATGTTGACGCAGCGATTGGCACCACGCGTGCTTGCGCACGCGAGGCGCATGCTGGCCGACAGGGGCGAGGCCGAGGATGTGGCGCAAGAAGCGTTGTTGCGTTTGTGGCGGGTGGCACCCGCTTGGCGACAAGGTGAGGCGCAGGTCACGACATGGATGTACCGCGTGGTCGGTAATCTGGCCACCGACCGGTTGCGTGCGCGCAAAAGGCACCGGTCCGATGCCCTGTATGATGCACCGGAACCTGCCAGCGAACAGCCAGCAGTGGTCCAAAGCATGATCGAGGCCGATCGCATGGCTGCCCTGCAGGCGGCACTTAACGCTTTGCCCGACCGGCAACGACAAGCGGTCGTGCTGCGCCATATCGAGGGACTTGCCAACCCCGAGATCGCCCGGATCATGGAGATCGGGGTCGAAGCGGTGGAAAGCCTGATCGCGCGGGGCAAACGCGCGTTGGCCGCACTTCTGGCCGGACGACGGGAGGATTTGGGATATGAGGACGCAGAGTGACATGACATCCGACGCCGAACTCGACGATCTGTTCCGGAAGGCGCAGGCCACACCTGCCGCTGCCGACGACGCCTTCATGGCGCGGGTGCTGGCTGACGCGCTGGCGGCCCAGCCTGCGGCACCCGGTTTTGCCCGCAGTGAACCGCGCCGGGGCCTTTGGGCGCGGCTGGCTGCGGCCTTGGGTGGGGCGGTTGCGGTGGCAGGGATCTCGACGGCGGCGATGGCAGGTCTGGTGATCGGCTATGTCCAGCCTGAACCGATGGTGAACCTTGCCGGAAGTATTGGGCTGACCTCGGTGGAAAGCCTGAACCTTGAGTCCGATTTCGACACGCTTTTGTCCGAGGACATGACGCAATGACCGATCTGCCGCCAGCCACCCCTGCAAGCCCAGCCAAAACACCGGGGCGGTGGTTGAAGATCGCTCTTGCGGTGTCATTGGAGCTGAACCTTGCCGTGCTGGGAACGGTGGCAGGTATCGCCCTGCGTGGCCCTGATGCAGGTCGGATGGGCGCGGGGGCGGTGCGTGACGGCAGCTTTGGGCCATTTACCGATGCG
>JBKBOF010000119.1:0-6541 GCA_046294955.1 Paracoccaceae bacterium | reverse complement strand
GCAGCCATCAGCGCCGCGCGATGCGGCGCGCATATGCCGAGAAAGGCCCGGGCATGCGGAAGATGCGAGAAACGATGCGGGGCGATTTCGAAGCGGTTCTGACGGAATTGCGTGCGGTGCCCTTTGACCCCGCGCAATTCCGCGCAGCGGTCGAGTCCCAAAGCAGCCGTATGGCGGCCCGGTCCGATGCCGGTCGCGAGGCGCTGGTTGGTCTTGTGGTTAGCATGTCCGATGCCGAGCGCTCGGCTTTTGTCGAAAGGCTGGAAAAATCCCTATCGCGCCGGGGCGAAAAAGCCGACCGCGACGCCGGCAAAACCAAGGGAAACTGACCCTCAGGCCGCCGTTTGGCTGAGCGTCACCTGATTGCGCCCTGCCTTCTTTGAGGTCAGCAACGCCTGATCAGCCCGGTCGATCAACTCTGCCACCAGATCGGTGCTGTTTTCGCACTGGGCCTTGGGCAGGTTTTCTGACAAGGCAAGCCCAAGGGAAATGGTGATCGGAAGCAACCTTCCGTCGGGCAGAAGCACGGGGCGCTCTTCGATCTGGTGGCACAAACGGCTGGCAATGCCGCGCGCCTCGTCCAAGGTGGTCAGGGGCAGGGCGATCAGGAATTCCTCTCCACCGATGCGCGCCAGCAGATCCTCGTCGCGCAGATTGGCCGACAGCCGGTTGCTGACTTCGATCAACACTTCATCGCCGACGGCGTGGCCGTATTTGTCGTTCACCGATTTGAACCGGTCAATGTCGGCGACCATGACCGCGATGGTGCGCCCGTCTTCGATCACCTTTTCCGCCATCACCGATAGCCGCGCCGAGGCATAGCGACGGTTGAACAGTCCGGTCAGCGGGTCGATCACCGCAAGGCGCAATCCGTCCTGCACCTGTTCGCGCCGAAGATCCGCCCGCCGTTTGCGACGCATCACCGCCCGCAGGCGCAAGGCGATTTCTGCCATCGACATCTCGGCCGACAGGATCGCATTGGCGCCCAGATCGAAGGCCATCATCATCTCGCTGCGCGGTGCACCACTGGTCATCAGGCAGATGCCGGCGTGGCGGGTGCCGGCGCGGCTGCGCAGGTCAGACAGCAGGCGCAGGGCGCGGTCGGCCTGCGGGCCATCGGCGTCGATCACATAGATATCCGCCGCCGACCGACCCGGCACCGTTTCGGACAGGGCGTCGCAATGGGCACTGACCAGAATCCGGTCACGCATCAAGGGGGACAGATCGCGGCGCAGTTTCAGCGCCATGTCCGGCCGGTCGGTGACAAGAGCCAGAACCCCCGGATGACTGAACTCAACCCCGGCTTCGGCCATGCCGAACATGGTCGCGTCATGCCCTTCGGTCAAATCGGCCAGATCCTGACGGCTGCGTAGCAGATTGCGCAGGCGCGCCATCAACAACTGATCATCATACGGCTTTCCGAACACATCGTCCGCCCCTGCCTCCAATGCCTGAAGCCGATCGTCGATCGAAGTCGAGGACGATACCACAATGGCGGGGATGTCGCGTGTGACGGGATCATCGCGCAACTGCCGCAGCACTTCGATGCCCGACAGATCGGGAAGCATAAGATCAAGCAGGATCAGGTCAGGCCGTTCCTTACGGGCCATCCGCAGCCCTTCCATGCCGCCTGACGCCATGAACGGGTGATACCGGGCCGCGCCAAGTTTGACCTTGAACACGATCCTGTTGGTCGCGACGTCATCTATAATGAGGATTTTACCGTCCATGACGCAGAACCTGAAATAACTTCGATCTTCTTTTGATCGTATCATTTGGTTAAGGAATCCTTGCCGAAGCAATAACGCTTTTCTTTCCCTTTGGATCAAATTGACGGTAACTTGCCCAAAACCTTGGGGATAATGGCATGTCTCGGCAAGATTCCGCTGAAATGTTGGCTTTGCAGGCGTTAACGTGGCTCGCCGGTAATGAAGACCTGCTTCCGGTCTTTCTGGGATCGACCGGGGTTTCCCCGTCCGAACTGGCTGCCCGGGCGGCCGAGCCGGAATTTCTGGGCTCGGTTCTCGATTTTCTGCTGATGGATGATGCGTGGATCATGGCGTTTTGCGATACGGTCGGTGTGCGCTATGACGCACCCGGCCAAGCGCGCGCCGTTCTGCCGGGCGGCGAGGCGACGCATTGGACCTAGGACGCGACACGCAAGGGGTGGGCAGCATGATTGACGGTGTGATATTCGACAAGGACGGCACGCTGTTCGATTTCCGGCGCAGTTGGGGGGCATGGGCGCAGGGTCTTCTGACCCGTCTGGCAAATGACCCCGCCCACGCCGCACGCATGGCCGCGGCTATTGGCTATGATCTGCAAACGGGCGAGTTCGCGCCCGACAGCCCGGTGATCGCCAGCACCGCCCACGAGATCGCCATGGCCTTGGCCATGCATCTGCCCGGACAAACGGTGGCGCAGGTCGAGGCCCGGATCAACGGGGCTGCCGCGCAGGCGGAAATGGTTCAGGCCGTACCCTTGCGCCCGCTTTTGCAAGCCTTGCGGGCCAACGGTCTGCGTCTGGGGCTTGCCACCAATGACACCGAAGTCCCGGCGCGGGCGCATCTGGCGGCGCATGACCTGACCGATCTGTTCGATTTCGTTGCAGGCTACGACTCGGGACATGGGGCAAAACCCGGACCGGGGATGTGTCTGGCGTTTGCCCATGCCACCGGGCTTGATCCGGCGCGGGTGGCCATGGTGGGCGATAGTCTGCATGACCTGCATGCGGGCCGCGCGGCGGGCATGGTGTGCGTCGCCGTTCTGACAGGTATCGCACCTGCGGCCGTACTTGCCCCATATGCCGATGTGGTTTTGCTCGATATCGGCGGGCTTCCGGCATGGCTTGGGCATGCCGCCGTCTAAAAACGACCTGTTTGCGTCGCGCGTGACGGGCTAAGCCGCACAACCTTTCGGCCATCCTGCCGCCAAGGGCCCGATCAGCACGGGTGGCAGGAGGATACGCCATGAGCGATAGCCAAGACCGCAAGCGTCGTGCCGGTGGGCGCGCGGGCAACAAGGCGCGGGCAGGCAGTGCCGTGATCGACCAGATGTCATGGCGGATCCCTGTCAACCCCGACCACCCGACCGAGCCTTTGGATCCTGATGGCGTTCAGCGCATCCATCGTGGCGCAATGAAGATCCTGTCCGACATCGGCATTGAATTCCTGAACCCCGAAGCTGTCGAAATCCTACGCAAGGCCGGGTGTATCGTGACGGGCACAAACGTCCGCATGGACGAGGCGTTTGTGATGGAAATGCTGACCCATGCGCCCGAAGCCTTCACCATCACCCCGCGCAACCCCGCGCGCCAGGTGATCATGGGCGGCATGCACATGCTGTTTGTCAATGTCTCCAGCCCGCCAAACGCATGGGATCTGGAGCGCGGCAAACGCTCGGGCGATCTTGCAACGTTTCGCGAATTCACCAAGTTGTCGCAGTATTTCAACTGCATCCATGTGATCGGCGGCTATCCGGTGGAACCTGTTGATGTGCATGCCTCTGTGCGTCATCTGGACTGCTTGCAGGACCAGCTGACCCTGACCGACAAGGTGGTGCATGCCTATTCGCTGGGCGCCGAGCGGGTCGAGGATGTGATGGAAATGGTGCGGATCGCAGGCGGCCTGTCGCCGTCAGACTTTGACGCAAGCCCCCGGATGTACACCAATATCAACTCGGTCAGCCCGTTGAAGCACGACTTTCCCATGCTCGACGGTGCCATGCGACTGGCGCGGCGGGGTCAGCCTGTGGTGGTGACGCCATTCACTTTGGCCGGTGCGATGGCGCCGGTCACGATGGCGGGTGCGGTCGCGTTGTCGCTGGCCGAGGCATTGGCGGCGGTTGCGCTACTGCAATACATCAACCCCGGATGCCCGGTGGCGATTGGCACCTTTACCTCCAATGTCGATATGAAATCGGGGGCGCCTGCGTTTGGCACGCCCGAATACATGCGTGCCACGCAAATGACCGGGCAACTGGTGCGGCACTACAAACTCCCATTGCGGTCATCGGGCGTGTGCGCGGCCAATGTGCCGGATGGTCAGTCGATGTGGGAAACCTCGAACAGCCTGTGGGCGGCAGTGCAGTCGCGCAGCAACATGGTCTATCATGCGGCTGGCTGGCTGGAAGGTGGCCTGATCGCGTCGCCCGAGAAATTCGTGATGGATTGCGAAGTTCTGCAAATGATCCAGCGCTATTTCGAAGAGGCAACCTTCGCCACGTCAGATGACGATATCGCGTTGGACGCGATCCGCGAGGTTGGACCTTCGGGCCATTATTTTGGCTGCCAGCATACGCAGGACCGCTACCAGTCGGCGTTTTATGCACCCTTTGTCAGTGACTGGCGCAATTACGAGGCATGGCAGGCGGATGGCTCGGTCTGGACGCCGGAACGGGCGAACCGGATCTACAAACAGATCCTTGCCGAATTCGAACCGCCAGACATGGACGGGGCGGCGCGCGAAGACCTTGCGCGCTTTGTGGCCCGCCGCAAGGAAGAGGGCGGGGCACCGACCGATTTCTGACAGTGACAACGTTTGCCCGATCCGTTGCGCGCTGTCATGGGGCCTGACGTTGCGTCACGCACCTCTGCCCGACCCCGGATGCGAACGTGCCCAGAGGCCCGATTGCCTGGTTGGCATTCTTCCCAAAGCCCGCTATGTCGTGCCGAAACGAACATGGAGCTGGGTGCAATCCCCGGCTGGCTCTTCTGGCCGCTGATCCGCCGGACAATCGACAGGCTGACCTGAAACCCATCGATGCGACTGCAACCGTCGGATCGGTCTGGAACGGAAAACATATGATTTCACTCGACGCATACCGCAACCAATGGTTCGGCAATATCAGGGCTGATCTTTTGTCTGGTATTGTTGTGGCATTGGCCCTGATCCCCGAAGCCATCGCCTTTTCCATCATCGCGGGCGTGGACCCCAAAGTGGGGCTTTATGCCAGCTTTTCCATCGCGGTGCTGATCGCCTTTACGGGGGGGCGGCCTGGCATGATTTCGGCGGCAACCGCTGCGACAGCGGTGCTGATGGTGACATTGGTGCGCGACCACGGGTTGGAATACCTGCTGGCGGCGACCGTGCTGGCCGGACTGATCCAGATCGCGATGGGGCTGGCGAAACTGGGCTTTGTCATGCGTTATGTGTCCAAGTCAGTGATGACCGGGTTTGTGAACGCGCTTGCGATCTTGATCTTTCTGGCACAGTTGCCCGAACTGGACCCCACCAAGGTCACATGGTTGACCTATGCACTGGTGGCGGCGGGACTGGCGATCATATATCTGTTCCCCTATGTCACCAAAGTCATTCCTTCGCCTTTGGTGACGATCATCGTTCTTACCGCGCTGACGTTTGCATTTGGCTGGGATGTGCGCACCGTGGGCGATATGGGCGCTTTGCCGGACACCTTGCCGGTCTTCCTGATCCCGGACATTCCGCTGACGTTTGAAACCTTGCAGATCGTCTTTCCCTACGCCATGGCCGTGGCTGTGGTGGGTCTTTTGGAAAGCCTGATGACGCAGAACATTGTCGATGATCTGACGGACACCAAATCGAACCGCAATCAGGAATGTATCGGCCAAGGCATTTCGAACACCGCAACCGGTTTTATCGGCGGCATGGCAGGGTGTGCAATGATCGGTCAGTCGATCATCAACGTGAAATCCGGCGGGCGCGGACGGTTGTCGTCCTTTGCCGCCGGGGTTTACCTGCTGTTCATGGTGGTGGTGCTGGGCGATCTGGTCAGCCGCATCCCGATGGCAGCGCTGGTCGCCATCATGATCATGGTCAGCGTCGGAACCTTTTCATGGTCGTCGATCAAGGCGCTGAGAACGCATCCGAAATCGTCATCCATCGTGATGCTGGCGACGGTTTTCGCGGTGGTTTACACCCACAACCTTGCGATCGGCGTGCTTTTGGGCGTGCTGTTGTCGGGCATCTTCTTTGCCGGCAAGATCTCGCAACTGTTCCGTGTGACCACCACAATCAGCCCGGATGGAAGTGTGCGCACCTATCGCATCGAGGGCCAGTTGTTCTATGCCTCGGTAGAGGATTTCATGAACGCCTTTGACTTCAAGGAAGCGCTGGAGCGGGTGGTCCTGGATGTGACCGATGCGCATATCTGGGATATCTCTTCGGTGCAGGCGCTGGATATGGCGGTGCTCAAATTCCGCCGTGACGGGGCCGAGGTCGAAATCATCGGCATGAACGCCGCAACCGAAACCATCGTTGACAAGCTTGCCATTCATGACAAGCCGGGCGCGATGGACAAGTTGATGTCACATTGAAGGGGGCGACCATGGCACAGAAGATCATCGCACTTGTGGACGGGTCGATCTATTCCGCCAGTGTTTGCGACCATGCAGCGTGGGTTTCGGCGCGCACTGGCGCGGCTGTTGAACTGCTGCACGTCCTTGGCCGCCGCGAAGGCGCGGACAAGCAGGATTTGTCCGGGGCAATCCGTCTGGGTGCGCGCACGGCGTTGATGGAGGAACTGGCTGAACTGGATGCGCAGCGGTCCAAGTTGATCGCGCATC
>JBKBOF010000118.1:0-9123 GCA_046294955.1 Paracoccaceae bacterium | reverse complement strand
CGCGATATCCGGCTTGCAGATGCGCGGGCGTTGCGGGGTTTGCGGGGACGCGAAGTGACCTATGTCGCCCAATCCGCTGCTGCCGCCTTCAACCCCGCGATAAAACTGATGGAGCAGGTGATCGAAACCTGCCTTGCCCACAATGTCATGTCCCGCGTGGAGGCAGAGGCCCGCGCCGTAATGCTGTTTGCCAAGCTTGGCCTGCCCGACCCTGAAGGCTTTGGTCGCCGCTATCCGCATCAGGTGTCTGGCGGGCAGTTGCAGCGGGCCATGACGGCCATGGCCCTGTGTCCGAAACCCGATCTGGTGATCTTTGACGAGCCGACAACCGCATTGGATGTGACGACCCAGATCGAGGTGTTGGCCGCAATCAAGGAGGCGATCCGTGATACCGGCGTGGCTGCACTTTACATCACGCACGATCTGGCTGTGGTTGCCCAGGTGGCAGATGACATCCTTGTGCTGCGCCACGGCAAGAAGGTCGAACACGGCAGCACCGAACAGATCATCACCACACCACACGAACCCTATACACAGGCATTGGTGTCTGTCCGGTCGATCGAACACGTCGAAAAGTCTGCCGCTCCGGCTGTGCTTGAGATCCAGAACATCACTGCACGCTATCGGGGGACCCATTTCGATGTGCTGAAGAACATCTCCCTTGAGTTGCCGGCGGGCCAAACCCTGGCCGTTGTGGGCGAAAGCGGATCGGGCAAGTCCACGCTGGCCCGTGTCATCACCGGGCTTTTGCCGCCATCTCAGGGCCGTATCCGCTTTGCCGGGCGAGAGTTGTCGCCCGATCTTGCTGCGCGCAGCCGCGACGACCTGCGCGAGGTGCAGATGATCTATCAGATGGCCGACACGGCGATGAATCCGCGCCAGACCGTCGGCACCATCATCGGTCGGCCGCTGGAATTCTACTTTGGTTTGAAGGGCGAGGCCAAGCGCAAGCGGATTCAGGATCTTCTGGACCAGATCGAAATGGGCAAGGGCTATATCGACCGCTATCCGGCAGAATTGTCCGGAGGGCAAAAGCAGCGGGTGTGTATTGCCCGGGCCTTGGCCGCCAAGCCCAAGCTGATCATCTGCGACGAGGTGACGTCTGCGCTGGATCCGCTGGTCGCCGATGGCATCCTAAAACTGCTTCTTGCACTGCAGGCCGGTGAAGGCGTGGCCTATCTGTTCATCACCCACGATCTGGCCACGGTGCGAGCGATCGCCGACCGGATTGCAGTGATGTATCAGGGTGAGGTGCGCCGCTACGGGCAGAAAACCGACGTGCTGACACCGCCTTTTGATGACTACACCGATCTTCTATTATCGTCTGTCCCCGAAATGAAATTGGGTTGGCTGGAAGGGGTTCTGGAGCATCGCAAGATGGAGAGTGCCGGAAACTGACCTGCCCTTCGGGACATTTGAAATGTCGATCATCACTGACGTCCCAAGGTGCCATCCCATGCCAAGGTTCCCATGAAAAAACTGCTTTTGATCATCATAGACGGCGTACCTTACCGCAACTGGCGGCGGCTGTTCGGCAATCTGGAAGGTTGGGTCGCACAGGGGGAAGCGCGGGTCTGGCGGATGCGCTCGGTCCTGCCGTCCACATCGGCCTCGTGCTATGCGTCGATCCACACGGGCGTTCCGCCACAGGTCCATCGGGTCTGGGGGAACGGGGCGGTATATCGACTGTCGCAGCCTGACATCTTTTCGGAAGTCACCCGCGCGGGCGGCAAGACAGGCGCTGTCACCCACAGTTTCTGGTCCGAATTCTTTAATCGCGCGCCGTTCGATCCGGTGCGGGACATCGAATATGATGAACCGGCAGGGCCAATCACACATGGCCGATTTCACACCATGACCGGCTATGGGCTTATCAACCAGATGACACCGTCAGACCTGGATCTGTTCGCCACGCTGACCCGGCTGTGCGAGGTGTATGGGATCGACTACGGTATCCTGCACACCTGCACGCTTGACAGTATGGGCCACCGGTTTTTTCACGACTGCGAGGAAATGGACAACGCTTGCTATGCGATGGATGCCATGTTGGCGCCTTTCGTACAGCGCTGGCGCGATGCGGGGTATGAAGTGATCGTCACCGCCGATCACGGGCAAGACGACCGTGGTCACCATGGCGGAGCAGGCGATGCCCAGCAGGACTTTGCCTTTTATTATTTTGGCAGCAGTCCGATGCCTGCCCCCGATGTGGTGCTGGATCAATTGGCACTGGCGCCGTCTATCCTGACATGGATGGGCGTGCCGGTGCCGGACAGCATGGGCGCGGCCCCGTTCTTTTTGCCCTGAGCTGTGTGTTAACTGGCCGTTGGGCCGATCAAGTGGCGTAGTCAGGGCTGTCAGTGTCGAGGATCGCCTTCACCTCGCGCAGATGGTCATCCGCAAAGCCGGGGTAGGTTTCCCATTCCTGCGCGGTCTTTTCGGCAATGTCATCGGACAAGTAGCGCAGGGGCCGTCCGGTCTGCAGGGCGCGGATATAGGTTTCGGCGGCGCGTTCGAAATAGGTCAGCCGGTTGAAGGTTTCGGCCACCGTGCGCCCGATGACCAGAACTCCGTGACTTCCCATGATCATGGTGGTGATCCGCGGATCGGACAGAAGGTGCACACAGCGCGAGGCCTCGTCTTCAAACGCCATGCCGCCGTAGTGGTCATCGACCACCACACGGTTGTGGAACATCGCTGTGTTTTGGTCGATGGCGGGTAGGCGCGAGTCGGCCAGGCTGGCCAGTACCGTGGCGTGGATCGAATGAACATGCATGGCGCAACGCGCGTGCGGACAGGCGCGGTGCAGGCTGCCATGCAGGCCCCAGGCGGTGGGGTCCGGCGCATCGGGGCGGTTCATCGTGCCGGGATCGTCTGCGTCGATCTCGATCAGAGAAGATGCGGTGATCCGACTGAAATGGCGTCCGGCCGGATTGATCAGAAACCGCGCGCCGTCATCACTGACCGCGAGACTGAAATGATTTGCCACCGCCTCGTGCATGTTGAGCCGCACCGTCCAGCGGAAGGCGGCGGCCATTTCCACCCGGTCGTCCCAATGGGTGATGTTTGTCTGGTCTTTCATGGCTTGTCTCCAAATGGCCAGCGGCCCATGGCAAAGGCCGACAGGGTGGCTGTGATGCGCCCAAAGCTTTCGCCTGCACGCGGAACGCTGTGTCGGGCGCGCAGAAAGCCATGCACCAATCCCGGTTCGGTGATGGCCGTCGCCCGCCCTCCCGCAGCCCGAACCTGCGCGGCATAGGTTTCTGCATCATCGGCCAGCGGATCACATTCGGCGGCAATCGCCAAGGTGGGCGGCAACCCGACAAAATCAGATGCGGCCAAGGCATAGGCGGTCGGGTCGTGCGGATCTGCCCCGCGCAACCGGGCATAAACGTCAAGATCTGCTGCTGACAACATCGGTGCTTGGGCATGATGCTTGCGGCTCTTGCTGTCCCGCGCGCCCAGACCCGGATAGATCAGAACCTGTCCCAACAGACGGGGCCCCCGCAATGTTGCAGCGACCGAGGCTGCCAACGCCCCCCCGGCACTGTCGCCGGCCAGCAGGATCGGACCAGAGGTCGCCCGCGCGACGGCAAGACAGTCGACATAGGCGGCCGGGTGGGGATGTTCCGGGCACAGCCGGTAATCCACCGCCAGCACTTCAAGCCCCGTCGCATGGCGGATGTCCGCGCAGACATCATCATGGCTGTGCAATCCCCCCACCACAAAACCCCCGCCGTGGAAATACAGAACCACAGGGCCGGTGCCCGGATAGCGGCGGCAGGGTACACCAGCCACAAGCTCATCGCATGCGGTAACACCCGCCGGATAGCCATGATCGAAAGCCCGGCACATTGCATCATAGATCGCGCGCTGGTCAGCAATGGTCAGTGTTGCCGTATCCGGCGGATAAGCGGCTTCGGTCGCGCGGATGAAAACCCACGTCGGTCCGTCGATAAGGCTTTGGTAATCTGGGTCTGGCATCCTGACACCACGGACAAGCATCATCGGGAACTGTGGCGCAGCCTCTTGCGGGCGACAAGCGGAAACTCCTTGTGCGATCCGGGGCAAGAATGCCCATCAGCACGCAACATGGGGAAATGCAGAATGCGGATGGTCAGTCCTTTGGCGTCGGATGCGGTACTGCGGACCGGGTGGACCGGATCGGTACTGTTGGCATCGGCATCAGGCGATGCCGGTGAAACCGCCAAAACCCTCGCGGCTGTTGCCGGGCGCATGATGGTGCAACGCGTACTCTATGACGCGTTGTCACTCTTTCTGGACGACCCGCGCGAAGCCGATATGCTGGTTATCGATTGCGACCCTTTTGGTGGCATCGCCGTTGGTCGCCGGGCATTTGCAATTCTGTCGAACACCAATACAAGGCTGCCCGTCGTCCTGATTTCCGCCGAATGTCAGGAGCAAACCTTTCCGCTGGGTCGTGATGCCCCGTTTTGCCTGCGTGCACCGGTGTCCGAGGTCGCGTTGAGGATTGCACTGACTTCGGCTTTCCCGATCTGCCTGAGGGGTACCCATCCGCGCACCCATTCGGTTCGGATCTGAAGCTGTCAACCCGGCAAAACAAAAGGGCACATCCAACGGGATGCGCCCTTGTGCCGTTTCACCGATCGGCGAGGCCGAAGCTGCGCCGTCAAAAACTGTCAGGACAACGACAGATTGGTCGCAGATTCGCGGCCATCACGTCCAGCTTCGATGTCAAAGGTAACGGCTTGACCATCTTTCAGGCCGCGAAGGCCGGCACGTTCCAGTGCGGTGATATGAACAAACACGTCCTTTTTGCCGCCTTCCGGGGCAATGAAGCCGTAGCCTTTGGTTTCATTGAACCATTTCACGGTGCCCTTGGCCATCGTGAAGTCTCCTGTAGAATTGCCGCCCGCGGGATTGCGGCGGCCCGGCGCTGTCAGCTGATAGTCGATTGCTGTGGCCGTGAGTCGGAGACAGTGGTCGAAAAAGATAACGTCGCACTGGTTTTATGGGGTGAAAACCCGAAAAATGCAAGGTTATTTGCGGATCAGCGCCTCAGGCAATGCGCGGGCGGGCTTCAATCTGTGCGCCACTTTGTGCCCCTCGGTCCGCCAAAAGCGACAGGATGACGCCGAACGCAGTCATGGTTATTCCAGTGCCAGACCAGATCGCAAGCGCCATAAGAAAACCGACATCAAGCACAAGAAGGGACGAAAGGGCCGCTACAAATCCGACCAAGCCACCCGCAAGAACAAAAAAAGTTGCCATCTTGATCTCCCTTTTCTTGCTCCCAAGATTGCGCCAGATTCAGGCGCGAATGTGGCAGTCTTCAGGTATTATCCCGGTGGCGGTTTCTGATGCGTGGACGCTTAAGCATGTTCTTCCAAAAGCAGCCATAACGCGGTTCCGATCAGAACCAATCCGGCCAATGTGGCCCACCCGGGCGTTGCGTGACCCAAGGTTAATTCCCACAGAATCACCCATGCCGGGGTCAGGTAGGTGTAGGCCATTACTTTCGCCGCTGGCAGACGCAGGCTGGCGTATTGCAGCAGCACAAAGCTTGCGGCACTTGCGGCAAGCGCGAGATACACCAACGTGATCCAGACAATGGCAGGCAGTGCCGCCCAGTTGGTGGTCCGGATTTCCGCCCAAGACCAGCCGGTCAGCATCAACCACCCCGCCAGCATGGTCAAAAAGGTGAAGGCGAACGCAGTCTCGCCCCGGTTCAAGCGCCGCACCAATGGGGCGTACAGCGCATGGGCCACGCAGCCCAGAAAATAGATCGCCTCGCCGCGCCCCAAGGATAGCGTTACGGCGGCCTTCAGATTGCCCTGAAAGATCACCCATATCGCGCCCGCCGCGCCAAGGCCCAGCGCAACGGCCATTCGTCCGGTCAACTTCTGACGCAGCACCATCCAGCCAAATCCCGCCGCCATCAATGGTGTCAGGGTAAAGACCGCTGCGGCCGACACAGGCGCTGCCGTCTTGAGCCCTTCGAACATCAGCACGAAATAGGCTGCGAGCAGTCCGCCCAGCACGACGTAGCGCCAAGGCGAGTCAAGCGCCGCCCGAAGGATCGCGCCGCGCCACCACGCCACAGAGCCAACCACCATCGCTGCCAGCAAAAAACGCACCGCGGTCAGAGCGCCGGGGTCTATCAGTGGCGCTGCCATTGCGCCAAGACTGAACGACCCGGCCACCAGCGCGGAAAACGCCAGCATGGCGAGATGTCCACGCCGGGCTGCTGGACCGGGTGCCGTGCCGTGCAGGCGGGCCATGCTAGACCGGCCAGCTCTTCGCGGCGTCCTTCAGATGGGTCAGAAAGGCTTGAACTTTTCGCGTGCGGTGCAAATCGACATGCGTGACCAGCCATAGCGGAGCGTCCCATTCCGGTCGCGGCGACAGCACCTCGATCAGATCCGGCTCTGCCTGTGCCCTGTAGGTTGACATAAAACCAATTCCTGCCCCGACGAGCACGGCGGTATCCAAAGCTGCGGGTTCGGTGCCACGAAAGCTTATGGCGCCGTCCTCCATGTGATTGCGTAGCCAGCGATAAAACGGTGCACGACTGGCTTCGTTGTCGGCGCAAACAAAGCGATGACCGGCAAAATCTGACTCGTCCTTTGGCAACCCGTGGCGGTCGACATAGCGCTTTGCCGCATAGAGTCCGGTGCGCACATGGGTGAGCGGTTGTACGACATTGTCCGGCTCTTCAGGTGCGGCTCCGGCACGGATGGCAACATGCGCCTCGCCGTAGTCAAGCCGGAACACCCGCGTATCGGTCAGGAACCGCACCTGAACCAACGGATATTCGTCTTGAAACGAGGCCAGGACCGGAACCAGCAGATCGGCCACACCGGCGATGGATGTGACAACCAGTTCCCCCTGCACGGTTTCGCCTTGTCCCTTGATGCGACTGGACAGTTGGGCAAACTGCTCTTCCGTCGTCTGGGCCACCGTCAGCAGATCACGGCCTGCTTCGGTCGGGGTGTAGCCGCGGGCATGCCGTTGGAACAGCCGTGTACCAAGGGCTTTTTCCAGCGCGTCGATATGGCGGATCACCGTGGCGTGATGCACCCCCAGCACTTCGGCCGCACCCGACACAGTGCCAAGCCTAGCGACCTGAAACGCCGTTCTAATCTCGTCCCAATTGGGTTGCGGCATGACGCGGATTCCCTTGCTTGATCACGGAACATCACAGATTCTTGCTGTGCGCTGGCGCACAGATTGGGGCCAAAGATCTGTAATGTAAAGGAAATTCTTGAAGCCTATCTTTCAAGCACCGACCGAAACGCGAAAAAAGACTGAAACTTTGCGTCACTCACGTTCGTAACGAAACCACACGCTGCACCAATGCAGATTAACAGACGAAGGAAGATACCTATGCGTACTATTATGATCTCCGCCACCGCACTTGCCCTGACCGCCGGCATTGCCGCTGCAAATCCCGGCATCAGCCAATTGGCAACGTTGGCAGGCGTCGCGCCCGAAGGTTTTACCCAAGCGCAGCTGATCCAGCTGTTGGATGGACAGCGCACGAATGACGATGCCCGTGTCCGATTGATCCTGTCTCAGGCCGGTCAGCGTGACGTATCTCGCAGTGATATGGGTGCGATCGCAGCATCCGGGAACGCGCAGCTTGCAGCCTTGGCCGGTGTTGCGCCGGGCCTTTACACCTCCAGCGAATTGCAGCGCCTGATCCGTGCACAGCGCACCGGTGATGATGCTTTGGCGAACTATATCTTGACCGGCCAGAATCGTGCCGTTGAAAACCCTGCTTCGGCGGTGACACCTGGTCAGGTTCAGCTGGCAGCGTTGCTTGGTGTTGACGCATCTGACTACACACTGTCCGAACTGACCCAAATGCACGCGGATCGTTTCAACGACTGATCGTCCCTGCTTAGAGGTCATGGCATTGCGCCAGATAACCCCTGCCAATGATGCCCGCACCCCAATAGGCGCGGGCATCACCATTTTTGCTGCCTACCTTGAGTGCACCTTAGTGGAGTCTTGACTCATCTGATGCTGCAGCCTATCACACGCCCCATTCCCCGGAGGCTGTCGCTTCCGGTCCCTTGGCCTGTGCCGGGATCGCCATCCGTCAGCGCGTTGCGCACACGGGTGCGTTTCGGGTATGCGCTTGGGCACCCCGTCGGCGTCCCTTGGTGGTCGCCGGCAGCCGCAGTCAGGAGAAGACCATGTTCGAAAGCCTTTCAGACCGCCTTGGCAGCGTCTTTGACCGCCTGACCAAACAGGGCGCGCTGTCCGAGGCTGACGTGATTGCCGCATTGCGCGAGGTGCGCACCGCCCTGCTGGAAGCGGACGTGTCGCTGCCGGTGGCGCGCGATTTCATCAAGCGGGTGCAGGACAAGGCGACCGGGTCGGCGGTGACGAAGTCGATCACGCCGGGGCAAATGGTCGTCAAGATCGTGCATGACGAGCTGATCCGGGTGCTGTCCGGCGACGAACCGGCCGATGCGCTGAAGATCGACAATCCGCCTGCCGCCATTCTGATGGTCGGTTTGCAAGGCTCTGGCAAGACCACCACGACCGCCAAACTGGCCAAACGGTTGAAGGACCGCAACGGCAAGCGGGTGCTGCTTGCGTCGTTGGACACAAACCGCCCGGCGGCAATGGAGCAATTGGCGATTTTGGCGGGGCAGGTGGGCGTGGACAGCCTGCCGATCGTCAAGGGCGAGAGCGCGGTGCAGATCGCACGGCGGGCCAAGACGCAGGCTGCGATGGGCGGCTATGATGTGCTGTTTCTGGATACCGCAGGCCGGATGCACATCGACGAAGTGCTGATGGACGAAGTGCAGGCGGTTCGCGACATCGCCCAGCCGCGCGAAACGCTGCTGGTTGTCGATGGCCTGACCGGGCAGGATGCGGTGAACGTCGCCGCCGAGTTCGACGGCAAGGTTGGCATTTCCGGTGTCGTTCTGACGCGGATGGACGGCGACGGGCGCGGCGGTGCGGCCTTGTCGATGCGGGCCGTGACCGGCAAGCCGATCCGCTTTGTCGGCCTTGGCGAAAAGATGGACGCGCTGGAAACCTTCGAGGCCGAGCGGGTCGCCGGGCGGATCCTTGGCATGGGCGACATCGTCGCGCTGGTGGAAAAGGCCCAGGAAACGTTCGAGGCCG
>JBKBOF010000117.1:0-9243 GCA_046294955.1 Paracoccaceae bacterium | reverse complement strand
ATGTGCTGTTTGTTGACGTTGATCAGCTTTTCCACCTCGGCTTTTGGTCCCTGCACCCAGCGGGCGGATGTGAATTGGCTGCCCTCGAACCGGACGGGCAGGGAATATTCCGCCTCGATCCGGCTGGCCAGCACATCAAATTGCAACGCGCCCACAACGCCCACGATAAAGCCCGAGCCGATCATCGGCTTGAACACCTTGGCCGCACCTTCTTCGGCGAATTGCATCAGCGCCTTTTCCAGATGCTTGGCCTTCATCGGATCACCGGCGCGCACGCCTTGCAGCAATTCCGGCGCAAAGGACGGGATACCGGTAAAGCGCAGCGCCTCGCCTTCGGTCAGCGCGTCGCCGATGCGCAACTGACCGTGGTTCGGGATGCCGATGATGTCACCAGCCCAGGCCTCCTCGGCCAGTTCGCGGTCGGCGGCCAGGAACATCACCGGGTTGGCGATGGCCATTTGCTTCTTGCTGCGCACATGGGTCAGCTTCATGCCACGCTGAAAATGGCCCGAGGCAAGGCGCACAAACGCCACGCGGTCGCGGTGCTTGGGGTCCATGTTGGCCTGCACCTTGAACACCACGCCGGTGACGGGCGTTTCCTCGGGGGCGACCTTGCGGGTGGCGGTGGGCTGCGGCTGCGGTTCCGGCCCGAACTTGCCGATCCCGTCCATCAGCTCCTTGACGCCGAACGAGTTGATGGCCGACCCGAACCAGATCGGCGTCATCGAGCCATTGAGCAGTGCGGCGCGGTCAAAGGCGGGCAGCAGTTCGCGCGCCATCTCCAGATCTTCGCGCAGCTTGGCAAGGGCCTCGGCGGGGACATGCTCGGCCAAAAGTGGATCATCCAGACCGTTGATCTTGATGGTTTCTGCCACCCGGTTGCGGTCGGCGCGGTCCATCAGTTCCAGCCGGTCGTTCAGGATGTCATAGCAGCCCAGAAACTCGCGCCCCGATCCGATGGGCCAGCTTGCGGGGGACACGTCAATTGCCAGATTTTCCTGAATCTCGTCGATGATCTCGAAGGTGTCGCGCGCCTCGCGGTCCATCTTGTTGCAGAAGGTCAGGATCGGCAGGTCGCGCAACCGGCACACCTCGAACAGCTTGCGGGTCTGGCTTTCCACGCCCTTGGCCCCGTCGATCACCATCACGGCGGCATCAACGGCGGTCAGCGTGCGGTAAGTGTCTTCGGAAAAATCCGAGTGGCCGGGGGTGTCGACCAGATTGAAGCGGAATTCGCGGAAATCGAACGACATGGCAGAGGCAGACACGGAAATCCCGCGCTCTTGCTCCATCTTGATGAAGTCAGACCGTGTGCGCCGCGCCTCGCCCTTGGCGCGCACCTGTCCGGCCATCTGGATCGCGCCGCCGAACAGCAGGAATTTTTCGGTCAGCGTGGTTTTGCCAGCATCGGGGTGGGCGATGATGGCGAAGGTGCGACGGCGCGCGATTTCGGGCGGCAAAGGGGGGCGATTGGTCAACATGGCCGCGCAAATACCGCACCGCGCCGCAAAGGTCCATCATCAGATGCGTGGGAGCCACAGGATGCCCGCAAAGTATGTCCTTTTCGGTTCGGAATGATCCTAACGGTCAGATCCGCCGCGCCGATGCGGGTAGAGCGCACCCCGACCGACCTCGTCCAGAAACTGACGACTGGCTTCGGTGCCAAAGTGCTGGACCTGTGCCAGACCGGGAAAACGTGCCTTGACGTCATTGGCCAGATCCGACGGCAGACGTGACAAAGTAGCGTCATTCACCATCAGGCTTTCGGCTGGAACGCCTTCGGCATAAATGATTTCGTGCCGGTCAAACACCAAAGAGTAATAGTCCACAAAGCCGCCTTCGCGTTGGAACACACGCTCGTCATCCACCAGATGCTTGGCCTGAACCAGAAGTTCGGCGGTCTGAATCCCCGCGCGTCGTTGGCGTTGGTAAAGAAAGATCCGGTGATGCGGACTGACGATCAGATCCCCCGCGTTGCCAATGGTTCCGGCCGTGATCACCACGGGGGCAAAGGCGCCGACCGCGCGGAGCGTGGCCTTGCCCAACCAGCGCAGCGGTTGTGGGCCGTGGTCTCGGGTTAGGATCTTTGTCCCGGCACTCAGGGCCTCGATCGCACATTGGCGCCCATCAGCAAGGGTGATCATGGTGCCGCCCGCAAAGGACACGCACAGCAGATCGGCCAGACGGACCGCTTCGGGCGCGGCATCAATGGCCACAAGCGTGTAATCGGCATGTGCCGACATTGGTGACAGCGGCAGTGCGACACCGGCACCACTGTCGAGCCGCATCAGCAAAAGGTCGATCCTGTCGCCATCGGGCGCAATCAGCGTGTATCGGGCTTCCAGCCGCAACGCTTCGCCGGGCTGGCCGATCTGGCTGCCATGGGCGATACGCTGGCCGTCCTGCCCGTGGGCCAGCACCAGCCGCAAAGGCTGTGCATCATGTTCAAGCGCGTAAATGTCGCCTTCGCAGACATCTTGCGGGCCGCAAAGACCATCTCCGCCGTTGACGCCGTGGATCACATAGACAGCGTCAGCAGGAAAAACCTGACAGGCATGCGCCGGAGCGGAGGGGAGATCTGGGCTTGGGGGCGTCATGGCCTTAAGTCGATCCTTGGAAATACCGTGTGCGCCCCCACAGCATCATGGCTTTTTGGATAGACGCAAGATGGGCGAGCGTCAACATTGCAGCGACGGTCACAGGGATTGCTGGACGCAATCACGCAACAGGGCGGCAGGGCATGGAACAAGACGGCTTCTGGCTGATGAAGCCTGCGCCTGCCGCGGCCTCCGGCGCGGCTATTTTGGAGCTGATGAAGCCGGGGGGCTCTCTTGCCCTGTCTGGCGGCGGCTGCTAGGGGAAGTTGACGGAAACGCTAGGAAAGCTATGCAGCCCCCACAGCCCCGCCTGAGTGTGCAGCATCTGAGCCGGTCTTTTGCCGGTTTGGCGGTGGTAAATGATGTCAGCCTTGAGGTGGCTGCCGGGCAGGTGACCTGCCTGCTGGGGCCGTCGGGTTGTGGCAAATCCACCACCTTGCGGATGATTGCGGGGGTGGATCGGCCGGATGCCGGTCGGATCCTGATTGACGGGATTGAGGTGGTGGGACCGGAGCGGTATTTGCCGCCTGAGCATCGGTCGGTCGGGTTGATGTTTCAGGATTTTGCGCTGTTCCCGCATCTGTGCGTGTCTGACAATGTGGCCTTTGGCCTGAAGGGCGACCGCGCGGCACGGCAGCGGCGGGTGGATGAGCTGCTGGAGCGGGTCACGCTGACCGGGTTCGGCGCAAAGCACCCACATCAGTTGTCGGGCGGCGAGCAGCAGAGGGTGGCCCTCGCGCGCGCTCTGGCGCCCCGTCCCCGCGTCATGTTGATGGACGAGCCATTTTCCGGCCTCGACAACCGGCTGCGTGACGGCATACGCGACACCACGCTGGATATCCTGAAGGATGAGGGTGCAGCCGTCGTGCTGGTTACGCATGAGCCGGATGAGGCAATGCGGATGGCCGATGAGATTGCGCTTATGCGCGGAGGGCGGATCGTGCAAAGTGGCGCGCCCTACAATGTTTACAATGCCCCCGTGGACAAGGCGGCCGCGGCCTTTTTCAGTGATATCAATGTGATCCGCGGTAGATCGCGGGGCGCTTTGACCGAGACGCCTTTTGGCGCCTTTCTGACGCCGGGGCATGCGGACGGTGCGGCGGTCGATATCGTGATCCGCCCACAGCATCTCAAGATCGACTTTGACCGGGCCGGTCGCGGGCCAAACCCGACGCCACTGGAAGGCACCCCGGCCAGTGGCACGGTAATCCGGTCGCGCTATCTGGGGCGTGAAAGTCTGGTCGAGTTCCGTATGACCTTTGACGGATCGACCCTGACTGCCAGCGTACCGGGGGTGTTCCTGCCCAAGCCCGGAACCGTCTTGTGGCTGATGATCCGCCGCGACCGCTGCTTTGTGTTTCCGGCGCGGTAACGCGCTTACCCGTTTTTCTCTTCGGCCATGAGTGCGCGGTAGTCCGGCAGTGTCCGACCCGGTTCCATCGGAAAGGGCTCGTGCGTTTCGGTGATGGCCATGATCCGGTCCACTCGAAAACTGCGAAAGCCAGAGCGCTGTTCACACCACGCGGCCAAGGTCCAGACCCGCCCGGTCAGGTCCAGTGCCAGCGGTCGGATGTCGCGATGCGTCTCGCGGCCCTCGGGGTCGATGTAAGTCAGGGTCAGTCGGTGCCGCAGTTTGATTGCGCGCCGCAACAGGGGCACATGCGCGGTTGCGCGGTTGGTTTCCTTGCCGGTGAACACGAACAAATCATCGGCGTCATCCTCGAGTGGGGCCGGGGTCACACTGGCGATCTTGGTGGCAAGCACCTTGGCCGCACGGGCGAGTGCCGGGTCTGGTCCTTCGGCCACCAGCCGCACACCCGCGCGCAGCGCATCCAGTTCTGCCCCCGTCAGGATCATCGGGGGCAGGGTGATCGGCGCGCGCAGGATATAGCCCACACCGCGTTCACCTTCGACCGGCAGCCCCGACGCCATCAACGTCGCCATGTCGCGCCATATGGTGCGCACCGACACGCCCAGCCGTTCAGCCATCTCGGTGGCACGATGCAGCCGCCCGTCCCGCAAGATCTGGATCAGGTCAAAAAGACGGTCAGTACGGCGCATGGGCTGCTCCGGGCTAGGGCAACTGACATATAGCTGTCAGGTATCTGTGCGCAATGCCCGCGTTTGAAGGATGAATCAGGCTAGGAACATCGTTTGTACAAGGATAGATGAGGAACAGGCGACAGTGGGCGACATGCCGCCCCGGTCAGCAGGAGGAATAGACATGCTGAACAATATCGGCCTTCCGGGCCTTCTTCTTATCGCGGTGGTGGTGCTGGTTCTGTTCGGGCGCGGCAAGATCTCGTCTTTGATGGGCGAAGTGGGCAAGGGCATCACCGCCTTCAAAAAAGGCGTGAAGGAGAGCTCGGAAGAGATTGAAAATGCGTCAAATACCCCTGCGACGCCCGCGCGTGACGTGACGCCGGACGCTGAAAAAGACAAGATCTGACCCGTCGGCAGCTGACCGGAAAGGAAGCTCTGCGCCATGTTCGACTTTGGCATGTCCGAACTGCTCGTCATCGGGATCGTCGCGCTGATTGTGATCGGCCCGAAAGACCTGCCTGAACTGTTTCGCAGCCTTGGTCGATTCACCGCCAAGATGCGCGGCATGGCGCGCGAGTTTTCGCGGGCGATGGAGGCGGCCGCCGACGAGGCCGGCGTGAAGGACGTGGCCAAGGATCTGAAAACCGCAACTTCGGCCAAGTCATTGGGGTTGGAGGCGGTCAAGGAGGCCACCGCGAAATTCGAAAAGTGGGATCCGCTGAAAAACGCTGCCCGCCCTTCGACACCTTTGACACCTTCGGCAAAACCGGCATCGACGCCAAAGGCCGCACCTCCGTCCGAGCCCGCTACCGCGATCGGACCGGCCACACAGGCGCTGGTTGACGCAAAGGCGGAGCAGCAGGCGATCGCCTCTGAAGCCGCTGAAAAGTTGAAAAAAGCTGCTGCGTCACCGCCAGTTGTCGCGCCCGCGCCGCCTGCCCCTGCGGCGAAAAAACCGCGCGCCCCGCGAAAACCGAAATCCGACCAGACCCCCAAGGCCGATGCATGACAAAGTCAGACGAGATTGATGACAGCTCGGCCCCCCTGATCGAGCATTTGGCCGAATTGCGCAACCGCCTGATCTGGGCGGTGTCTGCGTTTATCGTGGCCATGATCCTGTGCTTTCTGGTGGCGGAACCGATCTTGGGCTTTCTGCTGCGCCCGATCGAGGATGCGATGCGGGCTTTGGGCAATCCTAACCCGATCATGCAATACACGGCCCCGCAGGAATACTTCTTTACCCTGATTCATATTTCGGTGGTGGCGGGGTTGGCGTTGTCTTTTCCGGTGATTGCTTATCACCTGTGGCGGTTTGTGGCACCGGGACTGTATCGCAACGAAAAAAACGCGTTTCTGCCGTTCCTGGTTGCGTCGCCTGTGCTGTTCATTCTGGGTGCAGTGTTTTCTCATTACGTCGTGACGCCGCTTGCTATGGCGTTTTTCCTTGGCTTTGCGGATGCGACATCGGTTGTGTCTGTGCTGCTGCCCACGATATCGGATGCTCCGATCGCCGATGCGACAGTCGCCTCTCCCCTGACCGAAGCGGTGCAGCGTCAAGGCATCGACATCGTATTTCAGGGTAAGGTCAACGAGACGCTGGATATCTCTTTGAAGTTGATCATCGCTTTTGGGCTGTGCTTCCAGCTTCCCGTGCTTCTGACCCTGATGGGCAAGGCGGGACTGGTCAGCGCGGCGGGGCTGGCAGGGACACGAAAATACGCGGTGGTGCTGATCCTTATGGTGGCCGCCTTGGTGACCCCACCCGACATCCTGAGCCAGATGATCCTGTTTTTCGCCGTCTATCCGCTTTACGAAGTGTCGATCTTCCTGATCCGGCGGATCGAGAAAAAGCGTGAGGCCGAGTTGCGTGCGCAAGGTTTGTGGGATGAGCCTGAAGCTGATGAGGAAGACCATCCGGCATGACCCAAGACGCCCTGTCCCGTATTGCCGCCGCGCTTGAGCGGTTGGCCCCCAGCCCGCTTCCTGCGCCCGATTTTGCTGCGGCTGACGCCTATGCCTGGCACATAGACCCTGACCGGCTTGAGCCGGTGGCAAAGGTCAGCCGCGTGGATCTGTCGTTGCTGATCGGCGTGAACCGCGCGCGTGATACGCTTTTGGACAACACCCGCCACTTTGCGCAGGGCCTGCCCGCCAACAATGCATTGCTTTGGGGCGCACGGGGCATGGGAAAATCATCGCTTGTCAAAGCGGTGCACGCCGCTGTGGTATCTGAGGGCTTGCCCTTGAAAATCGTGGAACTGGCGCGTGAGGATCTGCCGTCAGTCCAACGACTGCTGGCCCATCTGCGGGCTTCGGACGCCAGATTCATACTGTTCTGTGATGATCTGTCGTTCAGCCATGACGACCAGCACTACAAATCGCTCAAAGCCGTTCTCGACGGTGGAATAGAGGGCAGGCCCGAGAATGTGCTGCTCTATGCCACGTCGAACCGTCGCCACCTGATGCCGCGCGATATGATCGAGAACGAAAGGTCGAGTGCGATCAGCCCGTCCGAAGCGGTGGAAGAAAAGGTGTCGCTGTCCGATCGCTTTGGCCTGTGGCTTGGGTTCCATCCTTGCAGTCAGGATGACTATCTCTCGATGATCCACGGCTACTGCGCCGCCCATGGCGTGACTGTGCCCGAAGACCGCTTGCGCGCCGAAGCGATCGAGTGGCAGGCAACCCGGGGAGCACGGTCGGGCCGGGTGGCATGGCAGTTTTTCTGTGACCTTGCCGCCCGCGAAGGCTGTCGCATCTGACCAGATTGCGCGCCTTCGGCGCATTGTTCTTGTCTCGCGGCGCGGGTTTGCACCCGCTTGCTACGATGTTGGCGCTCAATTCCCGTCGGGGTGTGTGTTCAAAACCGCTGTCGGCAACAGATCACCAACTTTGACGACAGCCTGTAGCATCGTGACCCTTTGAAAACGCTTACGGTCTGGGCACGGTCCGGTTAGCCGCGTGACTGAAGAAGTGCCGAACGGATATCTTGTGTTGTCGTTCAGCCCCACCCGATCATCCGTTCAAGGCTCCGGACCCCGCGCTTGGGGTGGGGAAACATGTGGTTTCGACGCCGATGTCCGCGACCGAAACGGTTTCGCAACGAAGGTTCCCGAAAATTTCTTTCGCTGCTGCCGTGGGGGCGCTGCCCCCACACCCCCGGGATATTTTTGAACAGGTGAAGTCAACCGATACTGAGCCAACTTCATCTGTTTTCAAATATCCCCGCCGGAGGCATCCAACGGTGCAGAAGGACTGTCATTGCAGGAAGGCGACCGGGTCTGTGCTGTCGACACCGCGCCGGACTTCGAAATGCAAGAAGGATGGCGTACCAGCGCGCACCTTGGCGATTGTCTGGCCGCGGTTGACAGGGTCGCCTTTCTTGACAGTGATGGCATCGACACCGGCATAGACCGTCAGCAGATTGTCGGCGTGCCGCACGACGATGATGGGGGTTTGTTTGGTATCTGTCGTGATTGCGGCGACAGTGCCGTCTGCGGCGGCTTTGACGGGCGTTCCGGCCGGGGCCGAGATGTCGATCCCATCATTGCGACCCTTGGCGTAGGGCCGAATGATCGAGCCTTGAACCGGCATGATCATCCGCGTGGCCGTGGTGCGTTGCCCACCCAGTGCTGGAGAGGCCGGTGTGTCTTTCGGTTTGCTTGCCGCTGGTGTGGTCTTTTCGGCGGGCAGGGGTTTTGTTGCGGATGGTGGGGTCGGTGTGGCCGATCCGGCACCCGGTGCACTGACCCGCTGTGTCGCTGCGGGAGGGGCGGCGTCTGACGCGACCGGGATAATGAGATACTGGCCTTCGCGCACATCGAGATTGGGTCCAAGACCATTCCACTCACCCAGGGCCTTGGCCGAGATATTGTAGGTGCGCGCAATGGAAAAGGCGGTTTCGCCGCGCCGCACCTGATGGCGCACGGGCTCGCGTCCGGTGTTTGGGGCGATGGTGGCTGGTGGCGTTGGGGTTCCGACACGGTCAAGCGCTGTGGTGGCGATTGCCGAGACATCGACCGGTGCAGGCCCCCCGCCAGATCCGATCACAGCGCCGCCACCCTGCATGGGGCCGGTGTCCGCAATGCGGCGGGGCAGGGCAAGGATTTCGCCATCCCGCAGTGGATCGGTCGGCTTCACCGCGTTGTATCGCGCAAGTTCGTCTGCGCCGACCCCGACACGTGCGGCCACAGACGCAACTGTATCCCCACGCCGGGCCACGGCGACCTGATACCCCGGATAAGAGATAACGCCGCGCCCATCCGGTGACGGGCGGCGTTCGGTGGCCTGCAAGGCGGCACCCGAGGTGTCCAGCACACCGTTGCCTCCACGCAGATCCCAGTCCAGCGGGCCGAAGGGACTGGTGCCCGAGGTGGGCGTACAGGCCGCGAGGGCCGCCACGGCGCTGCCAAGGCACAGGACACGGATGCCGGTGCGTCCTTTTCGATTGGAAATGCGGATCATGCTCTGCCTCGTTTGCTTGTCGGGTGGTGTGTCCCACCCTTTGTTACGCCACTCAACTTACTGCCCCGCAGCAGGCCTCTGCCTGCGATGCCTGGCCCTTACTCTGCCCCAAGGCCTTCGACCAATGGCACGAAACGCACCG
>JBKBOF010000116.1:0-9249 GCA_046294955.1 Paracoccaceae bacterium | reverse complement strand
CCCGCGAACTCTCCCGCTGGGTGCGCGCCATGCACGAGGCGCTGCGGCCGCTGGAGGCGCTGAGCAAGGAGGGGCTGGTGCGGCTGTGGGCGCACGAGGCGCTGGGCCTGTTCCACGACCGGCTGGAGACTCTCTTTGACTATCTGCCGACAGCGTCGGTGATGCTGGATGACCAATTCACGCCGATGCGGTTGTCCCGCTGGGAAGGTATTGACGACGCCTATGATTCCCGGCGCGATGCGATGACCGCAAAGGGGCGGCTGGATACGGTTTACAAGCCCGCAGCGCCGGGTTTGCTCTATCTGGACGATGCAGCGTGGGAGACCGCTGTGGCCACGCATCGGGTGGTGCAGCTTTCCCCCTATGCGCAAAGCCCCGGCCCCGGTGTCCTCGATGCGGGGGGTCGGCAAGGGCGCAATTTTGCGCCCGAACGGCAAATGGAATCCGTAAGCCTTTTCGGTGCCTTGGTGGATCATCTTCGGGTCTTGCGTGAAGACGGGCAGGTGGTGATTGCCAGTTGGTCCGAAGGTGCACGCGACCGTCTGGACGGTCTGTTGCAGGATCAGGGTCTGGCAGACGCAAAGCGCATCAAGGACATGCGCGACGTGCCCGATGGCCGGGGTGGGCTTTACCTTCTGGTTTGGGCTCTGGAATCCGGTTTTGTTGCGCCCGGTTTGGCGGTTGTGTCCGAACAGGACGTGCTGGGCGACCGGATGGTGGGCAAGCCGCGGCGCAGGCGCAAGGCAGACAACTTTCTGCGCGAGGTCGATACCCTGACCCCCGGCGATCTGGTGGTGCATGTCGAACACGGCGTCGGGCGCTATCTGGGGTTGGAGACGATCACCGCCCTTGGCGCACCGCACGCGTGTGTGGCGCTGGAATATGCCGAAGGCGCAAAGCTGTATCTGCCGGTTGAAAACATCGAACTGCTGTCGCGATACGGCCATGAGGAAGGCTTGCTTGACCGTCTGGGCGGCGGCGCATGGCAGGCCAAGAAGGCCAAGCTCAAGGAGCGTATCAAGGAAATCGCAGATCGCCTGATGCGGATTGCCGCCGAGCGCGCGCTCCGCCATGCACCCATTCTGGAGGCGCCGCACGCGATCTGGGAAGCCTTTGCCGCGCGCTTTCCCTATCAGGAAACCGACGACCAGTTGTCGGCGATTGCCGATGTGGTAGCGGATCTGGAAAAGGGCAGTCCGATGGACCGCCTTGTGGTCGGCGATGTTGGCTTCGGCAAGACCGAGGTCGCGATGCGGGCCGCCTTTGTCGCCGCGATGTCGGGGATGCAGGTTGCGGTGATCTGCCCGACAACTTTGCTTGCCCGTCAGCATTACCGCAGCTTTGCCGAACGGTTTCGCGGGTTTCCTGTAACTGTCAAACCCCTGTCGCGCTTTGTGTCCGCCAAGGATGCCAACGCCACACGCGCGGGTATGGCGGATGGCACTGTCGATATCGTGGTGGGCACCCATGCACTTTTGGCCAAGGCGGTGCGGTTCAAGAACCTTGGCCTGCTGGTGATCGACGAGGAACAGCACTTTGGGGTCAGCCACAAGGAACGGCTGAAGGAAATGCGGTCGGAGGTGCATGTGTTGACCCTTACGGCAACGCCGATCCCACGCACGCTGCAACTGAGCCTTGCGGGGGTGCGCGATCTGTCGATCATCGCGACACCTCCGGTGGACCGTCTTGCCATTCGCACCTATGTGAGTGAATTTGATTCGGTCACCATCCGCGAGGCGCTGCTGCGCGAACGGTTCCGGGGCGGGCAGTCATTCTATGTGGTGCCGCGGATCTCGGACTTGCACGAGATTGAAGATTTCCTGCGCAACCATGTGCCGGAGGTGTCCTACGTGATCGCGCATGGCCAGTTGGCGGCGGGTGATCTGGACGACCGGATGAACGAGTTTTACGACGGCAAGTATGATGTGCTGCTGGCCACGACAATCGTGGAAAGCGGGTTGGACATTCCGACCGCCAACACAATGATCATCCATCGGGGCGACATGTTCGGCCTATCCCAGTTGTATCAGATCCGGGGCAGGGTCGGGCGGTCGAAGACGCGGGCGTATTGCTATCTGACCACGAAGCCGCGCAACCCGTTGACGCCGCAGGCGCAGAAGCGGCTGAAACTGCTGGGCTCGCTGGACAACCTTGGGGCAGGTTTCACGCTTGCCAGCCACGATCTTGACCTGCGCGGTGCGGGCAACCTGTTGGGCGAGGAACAGTCAGGGCATATCCGCGAAGTGGGGTATGAGTTGTACCAGCAGATGCTGGAAGAAACGATTGCCAAGATCAAATCGGGCGAGATCAACGGTTTGGCCCCGATTGATGATGCTTGGTCGCCGCAGTTGAACCTTGGTCTGCCGGTGATGATTCCCGAAGACTACGTCACCGATCTTGACGTGCGGCTTGGCCTTTATCGGCGCCTGTCGGGTCTGACCACCAAGGTCGAGCTGGAAGGCTTTGCTGCCGAGCTGATTGATCGTTTCGGGCCGTTGCCGAAAGAGGTGAATACCCTGATGCTGATCGTGCGGATCAAGGCGATGGCAAAACGTGCAGGGATTTCCCGCATTGATGCCGGGCCAAAGGGGGCCACGATCCAGTTCCACAATGACAAATTCGGCAACCCGGCGGGATTGGTGGATTTCATCAAGGCCGAAGGCGTGGGCGCAAAGGTCCAAGGCAACAAGATCGTGCTGCTGCGCGATTGGAAATCAGACGCTGACCGGATCAAGGGCGCCTTTGCCATCGCCCGCGACTTGGCAGAAAAGATTGTGCGGCCAAAGCGTTAAATCCGCCTGACCACGGCATAGGCAAGACCTGAAAACAGCGTCACGCCGATCATCAGCGGCAAGGGTGTGCCGTTGTAGGCCAGCCCCACCGGGGCGGCCAGCAGCACCGAAAACACGGTGGACAAAGCGCCCACCACCGATGCCGCCATCCCGGCGATATGCCCCACGGGTTCCAGCGCCATTGCGTTCAGGTTGCCAATGGTCATGCCCACCATGAAGAACACGCCGATGGTCCAGACCAGATAGGCGTAAAACTCAAGCGACGCAGGCCAGAGGGTGAGCGCAAAGGCCAGCACAAAGCCCGCCGACACCAGCATTTGCGTCGCAAACGCCACCCGCACCAACCGGCGCATCCCAAGTTTCATCACCAAGGACGCGTTCAGCAGCGACGATGTGCCCGACACCAGTGCGATCAGTGCAAAATACAGCGGAAAACTCTCGCCCCGTGCATAGGTCTGGTCGAACAGTTGCTGGGTGGACGACAGCGTTCCAAACAGCGCCGCAAAACCAAGCGTTTGCGCCAAGATCGACAAGCGGATGCTGCGCAGGGACAGCACCTCTTTCAGTGCAGCCCACAATGGGGCCGCGCGAAACGGACGGCGCGCGGCAGGCAGCAGAGTTTCTGGTTGGCGCAGGGTTAGCCACAGAACCGTCACGCCCGAAAACAACAGGAACGCCAGAAAGATGCTGCGCCAACCAAAACCGGCGATGATGAATTGCCCTAACAGCGGGGCCACGGCGGGGACCAGGGTGAAGATCATCATGGCAAAGCTGACGATCCGCGCCATCCTTGGGCCGGAGTGCAGGTCGCGCACCAACGCCAGGGACACCACGCGCGGACCAGCCGCACCCAGACCTTGCAAGACCCGCGCCGCCAGCATGGTTTCCAGCGTAGGCGCGATATACGCCAGCAGTGCGCCCGTGCAATACAGGATCGCACCTGCGATGATCATCGTCTTGCGACCGTAACTGTCCGACAAAGGCCCTGCGAACAGGGTGCCAAGCCCCATGCCAAACACAAAGCTGGTCAGGATAAGCTGCGCCTTGTTGGGCGCATCTGGCGACAACTCGGCCGCAATCTGCGGCAGGGCCGGCAGCATCGCGTCGATTGAAAACGCGATGGTGGCAAACAACATGGCGATCAGCGCGATGAATTCGGTCTGACCAAGGGCGCGCTGTCGGGGCAGGGATTGAGACATGGAAGGTGTCCTTTCCGCGCCTCGCTACCACGACGGCCCGGTCAGGACCACAGGCTAGCTGTCGGATATCTGTGCATGGCTGCGCAACTCGGAGATCACATCAGACCACACCTGTGGCGGTTGCGCGCCCGAGACAACGTATTGATTGCCTATGATAAAGCACGGCACCCCGGTCACACCACGCTGACGGGCATGAATATCACGGGACCGGAGCGCCTCGGCATCCTCATCCGTTGCCAGAAGGCGCGCAGCAAGTGCGCCGTCCATTCCGGCGGCATCTGCAATCCCGACCAGGGTGGCGGCGTCGCCGATATCGCGCCCTTCGCGCCAATAGGCCCGGAACAGGGCCGAGACGATGGCCGTCTGCCGCCCTTCCAGCCCCGCCCAATGGATCAGGCGATGCGCGTTCAGGGTGTTGGGCATACGTCCAATTCGGGAAAAGTCGATCTCTAATCCTGCATCCTGCGCGGCCTGTTCGACACGGGCGTAAATCTCCACCGCCTTGGCCTTGCCGCCAAATTTCGCCTCAAGATATTCGGCCCGGTCAACACCTTCCGCCGGCATGCCGGGGTTAAGCTGGAACGGATGCCATTCGATGTCGAACGGATGGTCCGGGGCAGATTCAAGCGCACGGTCAAGGTTTACCTTGCCGATATAGCACCACGGGCAGACCGGATCGGAAAAGATATCAAGCTTGATCATGATGTCCCCAAGCCGCGCAGCGCGCGGCGGTTGAGTTTGGCATTGGCCCCACGGGGCAGGGCGGTCAGATGGCGAAACAGTCGCGGCTGTTTGTAGCGCGCCAGATGGGCCTCGGCATGGGCGACCAGATCGACATCGGCCAGCGGCGCGGCCGCGGTGTAGAAACAGGCGATGACGGTGACGCCGGCCTTGACCTCGACCTCGGTCACCGCGGCCTCCAGCAGACCGGGACAGCGCGCCATGGCGGCCTCGACCTCAACCGGGCTGACCCGGTAACCGCCAGCGTTCATCTGATCATCGTCGCGGCCCAGATAGGTGACAGCCCCGGCGCCGTCGATGACAACCGAATCGCCGGTCAGGAACCAGTCGCCGGCCGTGCGGGCCGCAGTGGCATCCGGCGCATCCAGATAGCCCAGCATCAGGCCGGGGTCGCGGCGGTCAATCGCAAGCTGCCCCGGCTCGCCACGCGGCACAGGGGCAAGATCGGGGCCAAGCGCTGCGATCCGGCGCCCGGTCTGGGCAAAGCCGGTGGCCCCGTCGGGGGCCTGCCGGTCGGGCGACTCCGAGACGAAGGTCGAGATTTCCGACATTCCCAACGCTTCGCAGATCGGGGTGCCGGTTGCGGCGACCCAGGCCGCCCGCGTGTCTTGTGCCAACTTTTCCCCTGCCGACAGGCCGTGGCGCAGCCGCGGCAAAGCGGGCAAGGGCGCGCGCAGCATCTGGCGAAAGACACCGGGGGCGGCGGCAAAAATGGTGACATCAAATCGCTTCATCAACAGTGGCAACTGCGCGGCTTCGACCCCGGCGCCGGGGATCAGCGCGGTTGCCCCCACCGTCCACGGGTCCATCAGACCGGTGCCAAGGGTATAGGTCCAGTTAAAGGCCCCGGCATGCAGCAGCCGGTCCGCCTCGGTCAGACCCTCCCAGTCGTGGTGCATCATCTGCCGCGCAAGGATCGCCCGATGCGCATGCACCACCGCCATAGGACTGCCCGAAGTGCCAGAGGTGAAAATGATGTATCCAACCCTGTCCGGGTCGCCGATGTGGAAAGGCTCGGGTGGCAGGCGTTCCATGTCGCGGATATCGGCATCCGTCAGCACCGGGCAGTCGGGCGCGTCGGGCAAGGCGACGCCGGGGCTGGCTACGATCAGGCGCGGGGCAATACGGGCCGCCATCGGCGTTATCTCGGACGGTGTCAGTTGCGACGAGGTGGCGACCGGCACCATACCTGCGGCCAAAGCGCCCAGAAACAGGATCGGGAATTCCACCTGATTGGCAAGACGCATCAGCACACGGTCGCCGGGTTGCAAGCCAAGCGCCAACAGCCCGGTCGCACAGCCCTGCACCGCCGCCAGCAGACGCGCATAACTCCAGCGCTCAGCACCCGAAGGTGTGATGATCTGCAACGCCATCTTGTCGGGCAACCGTGCCGCCGAGGCCGCAAGAACATGCGCCGCCATGTTGAAAGGCGCGCGCACGACGGGGGCAGGGCCAGTGTCAAGGATCGAAAGCATGATACCTTGCCTATCGTCCTGCGCCGAAGGGTGCAATCGCAAACCCGGTCGCAATCCTTGTGCGGTCGGTGTCAGCCGATCCAGCCCGACACGCGATTTGCGCCACCCGAAATATCCCGGCCGATACCTTCGACCGTGGCACAACCCGACAGGGCCATCAAACCGGCGAGCATCGCCATCAGGGTAATCTTACGCATATCCTTGCCTGTCTTGTTTCTTACTGCTCATACCACCAAACGTCGGGCTGGAACCCGGTCCAGTCGCCGTAAAGCGGCAAGCGCTGTGGGAACTTGAGTTCCTTTTCATGCGCCAATCGTGAAACCGCAGAATACCACATCGGGATCACATATCTACCCGTGATCAGCACACGATCAAGCGCCTGTGTCGCGGCTGCAAAGGTTTCCTGATCCGGCGCGTTCAACATGGTGTCGATCATCGCCTCGGCCGCGGGCGAGGCCATGCCCATCCAGTTGCGCGTGCCGGGTTCAGTCACGCCGGCCGATCCCCAATACAGCGTCTGTTCATTGCCGGGCGACAGCGACAGGCCGCGAATGTAATGCGTCATGTCAAAGGAATAGCTGTTGGTGCGTTCTTTGTATTGCGCATCATCCACCGTGGTGACACGCGCATTGATGCCCAACCGTTTCAGGCTTTCAACATAGATATCGGCAGCCGCGATCATGTCCCTTGCACCATTCACCAACAGGATTTCAAAGCTGACCGCCTGTCCGGCAGGGTCCTTCAGCACGCCTGCGTCAATGGTGTAGCCTGCCTCCTCCAGCAGTTTGGTCGCCGCGCGGATGTTCTTGCGGTTGGCCTCTGAGCCGTCGCCTACCGGCACGCTGTATCCGTCCAGCGCACCCGGCAAGAGGTCCACCGCGAAGGGTTCAAGCAACGCCAGCACCGCGCCGGTTGCCGGGGTGCCGGGGGTAAACCCAAGCGGCGAGTTGCCGAAATAGGACTGGATCCGCAGATTGGCCCCGCCGTTCAGGGTCTGGTTCACCAATTCGAAATTGAACGCCAAAATCATCGCCTCACGCACGCGCCAGTCGGCGAACAGGGGGCGACGTGTGTTCATCACAAAACCCTCGATGCCGGATGGGCGCTGATGCGGGATTTCCGATTTCACGATCTTGCCCGACCTCACCTCGGGCCAGTCATAGCTGCTCGCCCATTTGGCGGGGTTGGTTTCGCGCCAGGACGTGATCAGACCGCCCTTGAAAGCCTCGAACACCACACCACCGTCTCCGAAGTAGTCATAGCGCACCTCGTCGAAATTGTGCTGCCCCCGGTTGAAGGCCAGATCCTTGCCCCACCAATCCGGGTTCTTGCGGTAGGTGACATACTTTCCCGTCTCGACCGCGCCCACAACGTAAGGGCCCGAGCCGACCGGCACCTCAAGCGTGCTTTCGTCAAAGGGCTTGCCGTCCCACTGCGCCTTTTTCAGGATCGGGCGCAGCCCAAGGATCAGCGGCAGTTCCCGGTCACGCACGTTGAACGTGAACTTCACACTGCGCGGCCCGGTGACTTCTGCCGTCTCGATCTTTTTCCATGCCGTGTGGTACCGCGGGTTGCCAAGGGTGCCCAAAGTCTCGAACGACCAGATCACATCGTCCACCGTCACGGGAGAGCCATCCGAGAATCGGGCCTCCTCTCGCAAGGTGAATTCTGCATAGGTCCGGGCAGGATCGGTGATGATCGATTCGGCCAACAGGCCGTAAAGCGTGAAGGGTTCGTCGTAGGATCGGCCCATCAGCGTCTCGACCGTCAGGGTGGACAGACCCGCCGGCGCGCGGCCTTTCAGGATGAACGGGTTCATCGAGTCAAAGCTGCCGGACTCTCCGAACACGATGCGGCCCCCCTTGGGTGCATCCGGGTTCACCTGCGGCAGGGACACAAAATCCGGGGGGAGGGCGGGCTGTCCATACATAGCTATGCCATGCGCAGGAGAATCACCCACCTGTGAAACAGCGGGAGCCGCCGTGATCGCCAGCGAAAGCGTCACCGCAAAACCCTGTGCAATGTGGAAAAAATCCCGTCCCATTATGGCAACAATCCCCTGCGACCTTGTATTCCTGCGCTCTACGCTACGGGGGCTTTTGAGCCTTTTCAAACTTTTAACTTGGCCATCGGCGGAAGGGAGCGTATATAAGCCTTACTGCTCGATAGGTTTCTTGCCTGTATGAAACCTGCCTCAATAACTTAACGCCGGCTTCGTGCCGGCGTTTTTTTTGGCATTTTGGGAACTCTGCCCCCTGTCATTCGCGTTTGCAGCATGTAACCTGTCGCAAACGCGGAAAAGGGGAAGAACATGATCCTGAAGGGCAAGACAGCTGTCGTCACCGGATCGAATTCCGGCATCGGGTTGGGTGTGGCCGAGGAACTGGCGCGTGCCGGTGCCGATGTGGTGATCAACAGCTTCACCGACCGCGCGGAAGACCACGCCCTGGCTACGGCCATGTCTTCGCGGCATGCTGTCAAGGTGCGCTACATCGCGGCCGACATGTCAAAGGCCGATGATTGCCGCCGCCTGATCGCCGATGCGGGGGCCTGCGATATTCTGGTCAACAATGCCGGTATCCAGCATGTGGCATCGATCGAGGAATTCCCGGTCGATAAGTGGAACGCGATCCTGGCCATCAACCTGAGTTCAGCCTTTCACACCACCGCCATCGCCTTGCCGATCATGCGCGCAGCGGGTTGGGGCCGCGTGGTCAACATCGCATCGGCCCATGGGCTGACCGCGAGCCCATATAAATCGGCATATGTAGCGGCCAAGCATGGCGTGGTTGGCTTTACCAAGGTGACAGCACTTGAATGTGCAGGGCAGGGGATCACCGCCAATGCGATCTGCCCCGGCTATGTGCTGACCCCGTTGGTCGAGGCGCAGATCCCTGACCAGATGAAAAAGCACAACATGGACCGCGACACCGTGATCAAGCAGGTCATGCTGGACCGCCAGCCCAGCCGTCAGTTTGCCACCGTGGAACAGATCGGCGGCACGGCGGTCTATCTGTGCTCGGACGCCGCAGCCCAAGTGAC
>JBKBOF010000115.1:0-9264 GCA_046294955.1 Paracoccaceae bacterium | reverse complement strand
CTGGCCGGCGCTGTGCCGCTTCCTGGGTGACGGGCGTCTGGAGATCGACAACAACATCGCGGAGCGGGCCCTGCGCGGCGTCGCCGTGGGAAGGCGCAACTGGCTGTTCGCGGGTTCGCGCGCAGGCGGCGAGCGAGCCGCCGCCATCTACACCGTCATCCAGACCTGCAAGGCCAACGGCGTCGACCCGCAGGCCTATATCGCCGATGTCATCGCCAGGGTCGCCGGCGACTGGCCCGCCACCCGCTGGGACGAGCTGATGCCGTGGAACTGGGTGCCCCAGACAGATCAGCCAACAGCCCAAGCCGCATAAACTGCGGTCCTCACGCCACGCTTACGCTACGCCCGCCCTACGCCGCAACCAGCGCGAACGGCACGCCCGCCATACCTGTCACGCAGCTCGACGAAGGGGGTCCCTTTTGCACGCCGATAGGGGGTCCTTTTTGGACGCCGATTGACATTTTCCGCGGCGGTTGCGTAATCGAATCCCTCCAGAGACACTGCGCTTAGTGCGGATCGTTGGTCCGGCGGCAATCTGCTGATCGCTGCCATCACTTCGCCGAGCTCCGCCACTTCGTGTTGGTTGGCGTCGGCTGCCACCAGGCGTTCGGCGAGATCGTCGAGATTCACCATGTGGCGGGAGCGGCGAAGCCGCGTGAGGAAAAGGTTGCGGAGGATCGTGAAGGTCCAGGCCTGAAGGCTGGAGCCCGCGCGGAAGCTGAAGCGGGCCGACCACGCTCGGGTCATCGTCTCTTGCAGCAGGTCGTCGGCTTCGGATTGATTGTGGGTGAGCCGGTAAGCGCGGCGCCGCAAGGGTTCCGCCAGCCTCACGAGCGCCTGCGTGAAGATATCGTCATTCAAGGGATTTACCGCTTCAACTCGGCGCGGGCGACATCTTGCCGATGACCGGCGAGCAGATCGCGGCGGGGCGGCTCACTTTCGCACCGGAAACAATTACCTTCCTCGCGACTCCCGCGGCCCACACCGTTTCATGCCGCTGAGGTGCTGCGCGCCGAATAAATGGGCGGGTAGTTTCGCGTTCGCAATTGGCGTGATCGGCTCTGATCGGAAGCATGCCTGACGGTTGCTCACCGACACGCTGCAACTTTGTTGGGTCAGGCGTTCACGTCGTCCAACCGGGCAGTGCCATCATCAGCCCGCCCGAGAAAAGCCCGGACAAAATTCAGGTCTGAGGGCTTGTCCACATCCACCGCGGCGAGCCCATCCGCGCATTCGACCACCGTTGCCGAGACACCCGCGCGCTGCCCCAGCGCCGTGATCGCCTCCACCAGCGTCAGCCGCCTTGTGAGATAACGTAGCAGCAAGCGGACCCCGAGGCGCCTGACGATCCGCCACGGCTGCTTGCGGTCACGCTCCACCGCCTGCCAAAGCCGAACTGCATCGATTGCGCGTGGCGTCGCCAGCAGGAAGAGGTTGCAGCCGGACCAATCACCATCGGCGAAACGCAGATAGGTACGCCGCGAGCCTGGCGCTGCCACTTCGATCGCTTCACGTCGGGCGAGCAGGACCGCAACGTCCGCCCCATCAGGCACCCGGGCCACGAAGTCCCGTATCCATTCAGAATTGAGAAGCGCATGGTCGCCCGTGGTGACAATCAGGGGGGCGCCAAGTTCTTCCAACGCGTTCGCAGTGCTGGCGCTCGGTCCAGCGGCCGCAGGAAAGGGCATTGCTCCATGCCGCTCTGCCTCCGCCAGTACCGCCGGACTATTCGCGGCCACTGACACATGCCCGATGCCAGCCGCGCGAAGCGCCATGATGACACGCTCCAGCATCGTTTCTTCGCCAAACGCGATCAATGCCTTGTCGGAAACGCCGGCGTGGACCGCCACGGGATCGGTGCCGTCGCGGGACCCCGCTAGCACGACGCTTGACGGAATCATCGTGCCACCGAATGCCGCCACAATTGCCACAGGACGCCGGGGGCGGCCATTATCGGATGGCGCTCCCGAAACGGCGTTAACGGCACGTGGAGCCCTGTGTGTCGTTCGATCTTCCAGACCGCGTATCGGGTTGCGCCGTCGAAGGTGAAGGCTGCCTTCAGCAAGCGCGCGAGGTTAAGCCACTTGCCCGCAGCTTGCGACTGCAGCCAGGCAGCAGCAAGCGCATTGATCTGGTCTCCGCTCATCCTTGGGGCGAGTTCGCCCTTTCCTTTAGTGAATTGTATGCCGCCGCGCCGCCACGCCAGCGGCAAAAGCTCATCGTAGCGCGCACGACTGTGGCCGATAATCTGATCCTCACGCCCCGGCGCTTCCACGCGCAATTCGGCGGCGTAGGTAGCGCGGAACAGGGCACGCCAGTACGATGACGGCCCGCCCTTCTCCGGTCCATGAAGCGCCGCAAAGCCAGCAGCAGTCGACGTCGCGCTCGCAACAGCGTCAATGACCTTTTGTCTGGAACCGAAGTCCTTGACCCACACGAGAGCCGCGGGCTGGACGAAGCGCGCCCATATTGTGGTGTCGATTGTCCGCCCGCTCGCCGCATTCTCGAAGGCGTCGATCGGCATTGACGCCACCTTGGCGCGGATCAGCTTCCCGCCGACGTTGATCTCGTGATAGCTGACGTCTGGCCACAACAGTCGGCCCATGACCCCGCTGTGCGTATTAGGGTCGCGAAGTACGTAGAAATCGAGCAATCCATCAAGGTCGCCCGTTCGGAGCACCGATCCGTAGAACAGCGCTGCCACGCCGCCCAGCCGGCAAGCGATCACACCTCCGGCACGGACCACCTCCGGTGGTACTTCATGGTCCATCTCGGCAGATATGAAGCTACGAAGCGCGTTCATGGCGTCACAAACCGGATCGGTGTTCCTGTGCGCAACTCGATCGTACCGCCCGGAAATTGCTCGCCGTCGAGAATATAGCCCTGCTGCAGCGTCAGTCTAACCGGGGGTACGTTGTGACTATGGTGATAACCCAGCCGCTCGAGCCAGCCGCCTTCACGCCCCATCACCACGGCACAGGCCGAAAGCGGTAGCAAGCGCGGCGGCGCGTCAACGGCGAGCACGTCAAACCCTGCTCGTGCCTTACCCAACGGCTTGATGCCCAAAGGCAAGCGGCTAAGTGTTGAACCAAGCAGCAGATAGAAGTCGCGAACGCTCGTCTCGCCTGTGGCGTGGTTGAAGATCTCAACCCTGTCACCCAACCGCCAGCGGTTGTGGGAACCGCCAAGACACGTCTGAGCCACCGCTCCGATCAGCGATAAGCCAACGGCAAGTCCGTCAATGGCCCCGAAGCGGTGCGTGCGTTGCGCAAATTCAGTCGCCATCACGAAGCCGCCCGCTCCGAAGATAAAGCCCCGCAGGGGCGTCTCGCCATCGCGAGAAACCTCGATGGGGCGCCGCGTCTGCACCTGGCCGATGGTATGGGCGGCGATCGCACTCTCCACGCTCCAGCCGAGCGGCACTCCGAGGTCCAGCGCCAGCGCATTGGTCTTTCCGGATGGCAACAGCGCCAGCGGAGGGAGGCTCTCGCCGAAGATCGCGGCGGCAGCGCTGATCACGTCGCGCACCGTCCCGTCGCCGCCATCGATGATCAGCAGATCAAGATTATGCGTCGCAAATGACCGCAGAGCCTGGGTCAGTTCCTCGTTGGTCGTTGGTGCGGCCGCGAGCACGCCCGGGCCGATCTTCTGTTTCAGGTTCACCGTCCAGTTGCGCCGGCTCCGAGGATTGGAGATGATCCCCACCCGCACTCCACTGCTTGCGAAGGAGAACGACGCATTTGGCAGTGCGGCAAGTCCGGTGGCAGACGACCATCCCATCACCTCTGCGCGCGCACTGGCCTTGCGATCTAGCGAAATACCCGGGGGAGAGAACATTCTCATAGAAAGCTAAACGCCTAAAAAGCAAAATGTAACAACCGGTTGGTACGACCGACGAACACCTCCATAGAGCCAAAAGATGGCATGATTGTAGCGATCCCTACGATTGCGAGAACGCTATGTCTTAAGCGATAAACCCTCGCTTGAATGGCAATCGCCTAGCTGAACCCAGTAGCCTCGGCCTGACGACGCCCGCTACCCCCGCGCCACCGCCCGCGCGCTGAGAACAAACGCCAGCAGCGCCACACCCGAGGCAATCAGCGACGCCGCGCCCGCGCCCAGAATGCCAAGCGACGGCATGAGGAGGCCTACCGCCGCGAACAGGATCAACGTTGCCGCGATGCGTATGCGAAGAGCTCGTGCTGCGTGTCCGGTACCTAGGAGTACCGGCTCAAACCCCACCGCCATGATGTCCAAACCCGCCGCAAGCCCGAGCAGCACCAGCACCCAATAGGCGTCCAGATACGCCTCACCCGCGATCAGGCGCAGCGCTGGCTGGCCGAGCAGCGGCACCAGCACGCATGTCGCAAGTCCCACGCCCACCGCCAATCTTGAGGATTGCCGGATCAAGGTCCTCAGCTCTTCGGCGCGCGGGCTGGCGTGGACGCGGGTCATTTCGGGGAAGACCCCGCGCGCGAACAAGTCCGCCAGGCGCACCAATGACTGGCTTAGCTGATAGGCGAGCCGGTAATTGCCCGCCGCCGCCGCGCCGGTAAGTAGGCCGACCAGCACCACCACAAACTGCCGGCTGGCGGTATTCAGCGTTGCATTCATGTTAGTGGCAAACGCAAAATGCCACAGCCCGGGCGTCTCCCTTGCGGCCGCCAGCGTGCCGCGCCAGTGTCGCAATGTCCCGGGCGCCACCCGCATCGCGGCGATCCAGTAAACCGCGGCCGTCAGCAGCTCGGCCACCGCCCACGCGATCAGAAAGCCGGTGATCGTCGCTTCGTGCAACACCGCGATCACCGCACCGATGAAGCGCACGATCGAGGTTACCGAATCGGCCGCAGCGCCCACTGCAAAGCGATCATGCAAGCGAAGAATGCCGACCGCGGTCGACCGTACTGACAGGAGCAACACTGCCGAAAAGGCAAACGCCTGACGCGTCAGTTCCGCCGACCAGCCGAAACTCGCCCTCATCAGCGGCAGCACTGCGCCCAGGATCGCCACACCGACGATCGCGCCCGCAATGTCGAGCGCCAGGCAGAAGCGGACCAGCCGCGCCAATGCATTTTGCTGCCCGGCCAAGCGATGCGCCATGCCGAAACGGACCACGATCTGCCACGTTTGGAAGCCGACAAACGCGGCCACCGCCTGAGCCGTACTCAGAATGAGCGTGAACAGCCCGAATTTGGCCACCCCGAGAGAGCGGGTGGCGAGCGCCAGGTAGACGATGCTCAGCACCGCTGCGACGCCCTTTCCTGTCAGCAGCCAGCCGACATTACGCAACGCGCGGCGAAAGGGGGTGATTGCGTCGATGGGGGGCGTCAATGGCTGTGTTCCAGGCGCGGCCGCGCTATGGGCCGACAGATGCGGATTGCCTTCCTCTATATCGCAGAAGCCTATCAGTGCTACCACGGCGCGGCGATCGCAATGGAGTTGGCACGCCGCACTGGGGTGACCGTCGTCAACTACTATAACGATCCGGCAACCCCTCATCACCTGTCGCGGATCACCGCGGCTTGGGGCGGGCCAGCCATCGAAACCCGCGCGTTGCGCAAATCGTCGCTGACGCGCGCGCTGCAGCGGATGCAGCGGCTCGGCATGTTCAAGGACATGGTAATGCGCGACAACGCAGCTGAGCTTAACGGCTACGACGCGATATTTGCGGTGGAGAACACCGTCGCCTCACTCCGCCGGCTGGGTGTCACGCACCCGCGCCTGATCTACAGTCCGCACGGTTTCGGTGACCGCGCGCGCGGTTTCATCCCGCGCATCGCCGCGTTCGATCTCGTGCTTCTCGCCGGGCGCAAGACGGCTGCCCGTATGCTAGAAGCAGGTCTGGTCCGCGACGGCGGGTATGCGCTCACCGGCTCGGTGAAGCTGGAGACGGCCGATCGCATCGATCGCACCTCTACGCTCCCATTCGGTGCCCCGCGCCGAACGATCCTCTACAATGCCCACAAAGAGCCGAAGCTGACCTCGTGGCAGCGCTTCATCGAGCCGATGCTCGCTGGCTTCGCCGCCGACAGATCGATGAACCTCATTGTCGCCCCGCACATCAAGATGTTCCGTCGCCAGAATGAGGCTCTGCGCGATCATTGGCGCGCCCGGAGCACCGACAACGTTCTGGTCGATCCCGGGTCTGACCGCTCGGTCGACATGAGTTACGCGGCCGCTGCAGACATCTATGTCGGCGATGTCAGCAGCCAAGTGTATGAATTTTTGGCGACGCCGCGCCCCTGCGTGTTCCTCAATGCAAACCGCATCGACTGGCAGGATGACCCGAGTTTCGCACACTGGCACCTAGGCGATGTAGTCGATGACCCGGCGGAACTCATGGCCGCAATCCGCGCTGCCGCCGCCCGCCACACGCTCTATCGCGATCGGCAACAGGCGATGGCGCGGGCGAGCCTGGGTGATACCAGCCCCGGCGCTGCAGCCCGAGCCGCAGAAGCGGTGATCTCCTTCCTCCGGTCCCGGTCCGCGGCATGAAGGTCGGCTTCCTCTTCAACCACGACGCGCTTCACCAGATTCGCCATACTGCCCCGGTGATTGCGGAAATGGCGCGCTTCCCCGGTGTTGAAGCCGTCGTGCTCACGTCCTCAGCTGCGCAGGAGCAGCAGGTCCGTGCCCTGCTGGGTTCAGTGGTAGCCAACGTCAGCTTCCTATCGCTGCAGGTTGGCCCGCTAGCTGCTGCGCTTGATCGCGCGTTGAGATTTGTCGCACCCTTCCGTCGGCTCGCAACCCTGCGCGAGAACCTGGCGATGTTCGCCACACTTGACGTGCTTGTAGTACCCGAGACCACCTCACTCCTACTGCGTGATCGTTTCGGGCTGGTCGGCCCGAAATTCGTCTGGATCCCGCACGGCGCCGGCGATCGTTCGGTCGGCTTCCGCCCCGTGATGCGCGGCTTTGATCTCGTTCTCCTATCGGGCCTAAAGGTACAGGAACGGATGCTGGCCGCCGGTCTGATCACCGCTGAAAACCACGCAATTGTCGGCTATCCAAAGTTTGATACAATCGCTCCGAGCCCGCCCGCGCGACTATTCCAGGACGACCGGCCAACAGTTCTTTACAACCCGCACTTCGACCCGAAGCTCTCCTCTTGGTACACGATGGGGGAGGGAGTGCTTGCCTCGTTCGCCGCTCAGTCACGATTCAATCTGATCGTCGCACCGCACGTGATGCTCGCCAAGCGCCGCATTCACGCATCCGTCGAGCATTGCGTCGTCCGCTGGCGCCGCGACTTCGCAGCGCGATATGCCGGTTTGCCACATATCCATATCGATATGGGCAGTGAGGCTTCAGTAGATATGACCTATACGCGCGCCGCTGACATCTATCTCGGGGACGCCAGCAGCCAAGTCTATGAATGGATACATCGACCGCGCCCGGTGATCCACCTAAACGCCGCCCGCTTCGCGTGGGAGAATGATCTCGCCTTTGCGCATTGGCGCCTGGGCGATGTCGTCGCCGATCTTGCCGATCTACCGGCAGCGCTGGATCGCGCCGTCGCGACACCCGCTCGCTACCGCGGCGTACAGGAAGCCGCCTTTGCCGCGACCTTCTCGGTTACTGATCAACCCGCCTCGCGCCGCGCCGCCACCTCGATCATGGGGCGGTTTGCCAAGGCCTAGCGTCGCCAATCCACGATCTGCCACCCCCGTTCGGTCGCCAGCCGGCGGAGCGGTGCATGGGGATTTACCGCGACTGGTTCGTCCACCCACTCGAAAGTCGGTTGATCGCTGGCATGGTCCGAATAGAACCTGATGTGCGTGGTCTGCCGGTTCAACCCGGTTTGCGAGAACCATCTGGAGATCATCGCATGCTTGGCGACGCCGTAACAATTCAGTCCATCCAGCCGCGAAAGAATTTGCCCGTCGGGCCCGCGCTGCGCCAGCGTGGCAAGCAGGTCAGCCACTCCGAGTCGCCGGGCGATCGGCTCAGCATAGAAGCGGTGCGCTGCCGTGGCGATCACGATCTGCCGCCCCTCTGCTCGATCCACCGCGATCTGAGCCGATGCGCCATCACGCAGATGATGGCCCACAATCCAGTCAGCAAATGCGTCGGACACGGCAGCCAGCCGCTTGGCCGGCACAGCGCGGCCCAGCAACATCGAATGCATCAATTCCTTCAGCTGATCCCGATCGATTGCGCCCAGCGCGCGCGCCAAAGCGCCCAGCGAAACCGTTGGGAGCAACAGCAGACGCGCTGGGCCCAGGCGCCAACCTGCGAACAGCAGATACGGCGTCCAGGTGGGCAGGCTCGTGATCGTGCGATCGAGATCGTAGATAGCAATTCGGGTGTGTTTACTGTCTGTCATCGCCCAATTCTAAACTGCTAGCATGCGTTCCTGACTTGTTTCATCTCGAGGACGAGTTGAACGTTGCTGACGTGCGGCAAAGGTATGTGCCCACGATTCGCCGGACTAGCTCGGATAGGAGCTACCGATCAGCGAAGCGCCTTATATCGGTCGTTAGTCCTGGCCTTCGCCAACCCCGATAGCCTCCGTTCGGTAGCGGGCGTCCTCATGCCTGCCATGGAATGGAAAGCGCACAGGCGGCTCTTGGATGGGTAGATGCCCTAGGGTCAGGACCCATTGATGTGAGAGGCGCGATCTGATTCAGGCTCCGAAAGGAGACTGAGAATGAGCGACCTGTACTGGCTGACGGACGAGCAGATGGCGCGTCTGCAACCGTACTTTCCCAAGAGCCACGGCAAGCCACGCGTTGATGATCGGCGGGTGTTGAGCGGCATCGTTTTCGTCAATCGCAACGGGCTGCGCTGGCGGGATGCGCCAAAGGAATATGGCCCGCACAAGACACTCTACAATCGCTGGAAGCGCTGGGGCGAGATGGGCGTTTTCCTCCGCATGATGGAAAGGTTGGCGGCCACAGGTGCCGATCCGAAGACCGTCATGATCGACGCGACTTATTTGAAGGCACACCGCACGGCATCGAGCCTGCGGGTAAAAAAAGGGATCTCGGGCGGCTGATCGGCCGCACCAAAGGCGGCATGAACACGAAACTTCACGCCGTCACCTGTTCACCGGCAAGGAGCGGGTCTTCAACCGGCGGTTCCTGGTCATGGCCAACCACTACATGGTCGAACCGACGGCATGTTCGCCGGCAGCCGGTTGGGAGAAGGGTCAGGTCGAGAACCAGGTGCAGACGGCACGTGGCCGGTTCTTCCAACCACGCCTGCGCTTTGCCAGCATTGAGGAGCTGAACGGTTGGCTGGAGGCGGAGTGTCGCCGTTGGG
>JBKBOF010000114.1:0-9324 GCA_046294955.1 Paracoccaceae bacterium | reverse complement strand
GACCGTTTCTTCGCCAAAGGCCGGGCTCAGAAACTCAACCATCGCCTCGCCTCGGGTCTGGCGCCATTTCCAAACCTGTTTGTCCTGCAGCCCCGGCACTGGATCGAAGGCCAAGGCCTGAAGGATGTCGCCAGGATTTTGCTCGACAGTATCACCCAAGACAACCGACAGCCGCTCAAAGCTGGCGAAATCGATATCACCTGTCTGCGCCAGTTCTTCCGAGTCAAACCGCACCCCCAGTTCGCCCTGATAGAGCGCATAGGCGGCCGTACCCACCAGCGTGCCGCCCAACCGGAATACTCCCGCACGTGTGAATGCCAATAGCAGTGACCCTGTATCGCGATCTGTCGCCATGAAACCTTCGGCGCGCAACACGCGGGCCAGTCGCGCCATCGTCGCGCGGCGGCTCTCGGCTTGTTTTTTCAGCTCGGTCGCGCGGGCCAGCCGCGCACGCAATTCCGGAGTGCCCTCGCCAAGATACCGGCTTTTCATCGCCGTGCCGATACGGAACTTGTCGTACAGATAGTGCCGACCATTGCGCACTCGGTCCTCGACGCTGCCAATCAACTCCGAGGCGGTTTCTTCCAGATGAAGCCGCAGCAGATCCTGATACGCGACTTGTGCGGCGCGAGAATATGAAATGGCAGACATGATTGATCCCCAAATGTATGCATCACATATCAGTTTGCTGCACATCATCGCAAGTGTGCAGCGTATTATTTTGTGCTGCATATCTGTCGAAGAGGGAACACATCAATCAACGCCACATGCGGAATCGTCCCTGCCCAGTCACCTCGCGGATCAGCCCCCGCACTTCCATACAGGCAAGGTTGCGCTGAATGACCGCTCGACTTGCACCGGTCAGCAACCGCATGAAGAAGGACTTGGCGACCGTTAGACGCGCAAAGGGCCCCTGCCCTGCCGTCTTATCCGGCATGCACAGCCCGTCAGGCCCGGCGTTGGGAACAGCAGACAGGCAGCATGACAGCGGAATTCCGCCACAAAATCCATCAATCCGGGCGCTGCGGCCCCGAACAGCGACGGAGCCGTCAGAAGACTGTCGCTACTTTCGATTACGCAACGTTAAGTTGAATAAAAGACTCATCGTAAAGGATACCCATCGTGACCCGAAGAAAAGTGATCAAGGCGATTTTTCCTGTTGCGGGGCTTGGGACACGGTTTTTGCCTGCTACGAAGTCGATCCCGAAAGAGATCATGACGTTGGTGGACCGACCGTTGATCCAATACGCGATCGATGAGGCGCGAGCGGCTGGGATCAAGGAATTCATCTTTGTGACCAGCCGCGGGAAATCGGCGCTTGAGGATTATTTCGACGTGGCGCCTGAGCTGGAATCGGCACTTCGCAAAGCGGGCAAGGACCAGTTGCTTGAGGTGCTGAAAGACACCAACATGGACAGCGGCGCCATTGCCTATATCCGGCAAAACCGGCCGCAGGGTCTGGGGCATGCGGTGTGGTGTGCGCGCCGGCTGATCGGGAACGAACCCTTTGCCGTTCTGTTGCCCGATGATGTGATCGCGGCAGACAAGCCCTGCCTGCAGCAGATGATCGAGGCCTATGCCGAGACTGGCGGCAACATGGTGGCGGCGATGGAAGTCGCGCCCGAAAAGGCGTGTAGCTATGGCGTGCTGGACATCGGCAGCGACATGGGGTCGATCGTCGAAGCCAAGGGAATGGTGGAAAAGCCGCCCGCAGGCACGGCGCCGTCGAACCTTGCGGTGATCGGGCGTTATATCCTGTCGCCCGATGTGATGCTGAACCTGAACAAGATCAAGCAGGGTGTGGGTGGCGAGATCCAACTGACCGACGCGATTGCCGAAGAGATCGGCAAGGGCAAGGTCTATGGCTATCGCTTTCGCGGCCAGCGCTATGACTGCGGATCAAAGGCTGGCTTCCTGCAGGCCACCGTGGCCTTCGGCCTCGCCCGCCCCGACCTGCGCGATGAATTCGCTGAATACCTCCACGGCATGCTGGCCCAGCAAAAGGCGGCGCAATAAAAAGGCAGAAGGTTCGCGTGACAGACACTGCCAAGACAGTGCGGGTGGTTCTGTCAGGTGTGGTGAGGGCCTACGGATTGCGACTGCGGAGACGGCGCTACTTGTGGCGATCGTTTCGCAGCCGCCATGCCTTGAAAGCGGTAAGAGCCCGCACCGGGGCGATTCGGAAGACCGATATCCTGTGCTTCATGACCGTGCGCAACGAAGCGCTCCGCCTGCCACATTTTCTTGACCATTACCGCCGGCTGGGTGTCGATCATTTCCTGATTGTTGACAATGCAAGCACTGATGGCACTGGCGCACTGCTGGAGGCTCAGCCAGACGTGTCTTTGTGGCACACACAAGCAAGTTACAAGTTGTCGCGTTTCGGTCTGGACTGGGTGACATGGCTGCAATTCCGCCATGGCCATGACCATTGGTGTCTGACAGTGGATGCGGACGAATTGATGATTTATCCCTATTGGGAAACGCGCCCCCTGTCCGCACTGACCGGATGGCTGGACGAACAGGAGATCGGCGCGCTTGGTGCGATGATGCTTGATCTTTACCCCGACGGTCCCCTGTCCAATGCGCAGATTGACCCTGGCGATGATCCGCTAACTGTTCTGCGTTGGTTCGACGGCGGAAATTATTCGGTGCAGGTGCAAGACAGGATGGGCAATCTTTGGATTCAGGGTGGCCCAAGGGCGCGGATGTTTTTTGCCGATGATCCCCGCCGGGCCCCGACCCTGAACAAGATCCCCTTGGTGCGCTGGGACCGGCGCTTTGCCTATGTGAATTCCACGCACGCGATGTTGCCACCCCGGATGAACCGCGTTTATGCCACGGACGGCGCAGAACGGATTTCGGGGCTCTTGTTGCACACCAAATTTCTGAACGAGATCATACCGAAAGCGGCGGAGGAAAAGACGCGAAAACAGCATTTTGCCAATAGCACGCTTTATGACGGGTATTACGAGACCCTGACCGGTGATCCGGTTCTGCGCTGTGCGACGTCCGAAACACTTGGTGACTGGCGGCGGCTGGAGGCCCTTGGGCTCATGTCGCGCGGCGGCTGGGTCTAAGACACCCAAACTGTGTCCTGAAGCGACAGATCGGTAGAATTGTTTATCAATGCGCGTCAATCGACTGGATTGGTCGCAAAATTGCAGGCAAACAGGGAACGAAGCGGGTTCGGACTTATGCTTCGTTAATCCGGATCTGGTGTTGTTGATCAAACTGCCGTCAGGGATCGGGTCGAAATCTTGGGTTTGCTGTCCTCTTATCGGCTACGTTGGCAGCGCAGGCGACTGCTGTATCGGGCATGGGCCAGCCGTCGTGACCTTGCTCTGGTCGCCGACCGGTCAGCCGGGCAAAAGGAAGGCGCAGTGTTTGCCTTCACGACCTTGCGAAACGAAAAAATCCGTCTGCCCTATTTCTTGCGCTACTATCGCGATTTGGGGGTGGGTCATTTTTTCATGGTGGACAACGGGTCCACCGATGGGTCGCTGGAATATCTGAAAGATCAGCCTGACGTATCGCTGTGGCGCACTGACGCCAGCTATAAGAAAAGCCGTTTCGGGATGGACTGGATCAGCCACCTGCTGCGCCGCTATGGCGACGGGCACTGGTGCCTGACCGTTGATCCGGACGAGTTTTTTGTCTATCCGTTTTGCGAAACGCGGCCGATCCGCGCGTTGACGGACTGGCTTGACACCACGCAGATCCGGACCTTTTCAGCCATGTTGCTGGATATGTATCCCAAGGGGCTGATCACTGATCAGGCTTACCGCGAAGGGCAGGATCCGTTCGAGATTGCGCAATGGTTTGACAGTGGCAACTACTTGATCAGCCGTAACCCGGCCTTTGGCAATTTGTGGATCCAGGGCGGCGCGCGAACGCGCGTTTTCTTTGGTGACGCGCCGAAGAAGGCCCCCGCACTGAACAAGATCCCGCTGGTCAAGTGGCATAGGTCTTATGCCTACATCAGTTCCACCCACATGATGCTGCCGCGGGGCTTGAACCTTGCCTATGACGAATGGGGGGGCGAAAAGGCTTCGGGCGTGTTGCTGCATGCCAAGCTGTTGGATACTTTCGCGGCAAAGGCAGAGGAAGAACTGACCCGTGGCCAACACTTTGGCGGCAGTGCCGAATATCGCGCGTATAAAGAAGGCCTGTCGAACCATCCCGAAGTGTGGTGCAAGTGGAGCGAGAAATACATCAACTGGCGGCAGCTTGAGATTTTGGGTCTGATGTCCAAGGGGAACTGGGCATGACGGTCGGGTTTGTGATGCTGTGTCACACGGCTTTGGACCGCGCTGCGCAGGTGGCGCGCCACTGGGCCGAGCGGGGCTGTCCGGTGGTGATCCATGTGGATCGCCGGGTTGGGGCCACAGCGTATGACAGGCTGATGACCGATCTTTCCGATCTGACGAACATCCGCTTTTCGGGTCGCCATGCTTGCGAATGGGGCACTTGGGGCATTGTGGCAGCCAGTCAGGAAGGCGCGACCGTGATGCTGCGCGATTTCCCGACAGTGCGGCACGTCTATCTGGCCTCGGGATCATGCCTTCCCTTGCGCCCCGTCGAAGAATTGCGCGCCTATCTGGATGAACGCCCCAAGACGGACTTCATCGAAAGTGTTACCACCGAAGACGTGGGTTGGACCATCGGTGGCCTTGATTTTGAACGCTTTACCCTGCGCTTTCCTTTCAGTTGGCGCAAACAGAGATGGTGGTTCGACACCTATGTAAAACTGCAACGGCTGGTGGGTTTCCGGCGGAAAATTCCCGCTGAGCTTGTGCCTCATTTGGGCAGCCAGTGGTGGTGCCTGACGCGCCAAACCCTGTCGGCAATTTTGGAGCATCCGGAACGGACGACAATCGACGGTTATTTTCAAAAAGTCTGGATACCGGATGAAAGCTATTTCCAGACGCTTGTGCGCCAGGTGTCGAGCAATGTGGAAAGCCGGTCCCTGACGCTGTCGAAGTTCGACTTTCAGGGCAAGCCCCACATTTTTTACGATGACCATCTGCAACTTTTGCGCCGGTCAGACTGCTTTGTCGCGCGCAAGATCTGGCCTGATGCGAACAAACTTTTTGACGCCTTCCTGTCGGATGATCGCAGCCGGCAGGCAGCGGCAGAGCCGAACCCTGGAAAGATCGACCGTTTGTTCGCCAAGGCGGTGGAACGGCGCACCAAAGGTCGGCCCGGCCTTTATATGCAAAGCCGGTTTCCGAACGAGAATTTCGAAAATGGACGGACGGCTGGCCCTTATTCGGTGTTCTGCGGCTTTGCCGATGTGTTCGAGAACTTTGAAATCTGGCTGTCAAAGGCCAGTGGCACGCGCGTACATGGCCATTTGTTCGCGCCCGACCGTGTGCACTTTGCAGGCGGTGAGACGGTCTATAACGGCGCCATGTGTGACAGCGCGGCGGTGCGGGACTACAACCCGAAAAGCTTCTTTACCAGCCTGATCTGGAACACGCGGGGCGAACGCCAGTGTTTCCAGTTTGGCCCGGCGGACACGCAAGACTTGAACTGGTTCATGTCGTTGGACGGCAATGCGCAGGTTTCGGTGATTTCGGGCGCTTGGGCGGTGCCGTTGTTCCACTCCAACCAGAACTTCGGCGATATCCGGCGCGAAGCGGCGCAACTGCAAAAGATCGAGCAAGAGTTCCTGAACATTTTGCGTTCGCCCTATGCCAAGGCAAGGGTCAGGATCTGGTCCTTGGCGGATTTTGTAGAAAACCCGATGGAGCCGTTACAGACAATCATTGATGAGATCGGCCCGCGCCAAGGGCGCCGCTTGACCGAGGCACCGCGTATGGCTGACTTGACCGGGTTTGGTCAGTTCCTGCAAAACCTGCGTAATCAGGGCATGCAGCCGGTGCTGATGGGCGATTTCCCGGTGGGAGACGACCCGGCCGCAAAATCCACGCGCCGCGGGCGCCCCTATCTGGTGAAGTGATTGTCCAAACGGTTCGATAGCTTTGTTATGTTCGCAGAGATGCGGACAGGATCCAATTTTCTGGAAGCCAATCTGAATGCGATGACCGGTGTTACTTGCTACGGTGAAGTGTTCAATCCACATTTCATCGGCAAGAAGGATCAGGGCCAGCTTTTGGGCTTTTCGCTTGCCGACAGGGCCGCGGATCCAATGGCATTGGTGCGGACGATGCGGGCGCAGACGGTGGGTTTGTCGGGTTTTCGCTATTTCCATGACCACGACCCGCGGGTGTTGCAGCCGGTTCTGGAAGATCCGCTTTGCGCCAAGATCATTCTCACGCGAAATCCGATGGAAAGCTATGTCAGCTTGAAAATCGCGCAGGAAACCGGCCAGTGGAAGCTGACCAACGCAAAGAATCTGAAAACAGCGCGGGTGCGGTTCGAGGCGGTGGAATTCGAAGTGCATGTCAGCGCGTTGCAAGCGTTTCAGATTGATCTGATGCACGCGTTGCAGGTGACGGGACAGACCGCGTTTTACATCGACTACGACGATATCAACGATCTGGACGTGCTGAACGGGCTGGCGGCGTTCCTTGGCGTCGAAGGGCTTCAGGGTCTTGACGACAGTCTGAAAAAGCAAAACCCAGAGGATATTTCGCAAAAGCTTGTCAACCCCGACGAGGTCGAACGGGCATTGGCGCGGCTGGACCGGTTCAATCTGGCGAGGACCCCGAATTTCGAACCCCGTCGCGCGCCGATGGTGCCGCAGTTTGTGGCGGCGCGCACGGCGGGCTTGCTCTATATGCCGGTCAAGGGTGGGCCGGTGGCGCAAGTGACGGCGTGGCTGGCAGAATTTGGCGGGGTTGAGGGCAGTTTCGCGCAGAAGACCCTGCGGCAATGGAAGAAAGCGCGGCCGGGCCATCGGTCGTTCACCGTATTGCGCCACCCGGTTTCCCGCGCGCATGAGGTATTTTGCCGCCTGATCCTGTCAGGCCAGCTTGCAAAAATCCGCGATCAGATGGACCATATTCACAAACTTTCCCTACCGCCTTCTGGTGCCGACTATGCCGACATGGATGAGCACCGGGCCGGATTTTTGGGATTTCTAAAGTGGGTGAAGCTGACTCTTTCGGGGCAGACCGGGATTAGGGTCGATGCGCATTGGGCCAGTCAGGCGGCGGTATTGCAGGGGTTTGCCACGTTTCAGGGGCCCGATCTTGTGCTGCGCGAAGACCGGCTTGTCGAAGGTCTGGCATTTCTGGCAGCCGAGGTCGGGCAGACGGCACCGGCCCTGCCAGCAGAGTCCGAACATGGGTTTACACCGATGTCCGCAGTTTATGATGCCGAGGTCGAGGCCGCCGCGCGTGATGCTTACGCGCGCGACTACATGGCGTTTGGCTTTTCTGACTGGCACAATCAGGCGACCAGATAGCGCGCCAGCGTTTTAGCGGTGCCATCAGCCCAAAGCGCGGTCAGTGCTTGTGCAAACGCGGCTGCAAAGCGCGGATCTTGCCCGGTTTCGCCATAGATAGCCTTTTGCCCTATCCATATCGACGGGTCTGACTTCGCCGCCAGAGACAGGCGTTGCAGGGTGTCCCAGTCGGGGTCATTTGGCGCAATCGCCGTCCCGCTGTCGGTTGTCCCGGCGCAGTAGCGGCACCATAGGGCCGACACCAGTGCCAAGCCTTCGATCTGTCCGCCTGCGGCCAACGCATCGCGCAGCGACGGAATGATGAATTTCGGCTGGCGGTTTGATCCGTCAAGACAAAGACGGCGTTCGGTGTCGGCGACCTCGGGGTTTGAAAACCGATCACGGATCAGGTCGTAGTACGCGTTCAAATCAGTGTTCGGGACGGGTGCCACATAGGGAATGATCTCGTCACGTTCGACCTTGTCCAGAAAACCGCTGATCAAGGGGTCAGCCATCGCTTCGTGGACGTATTCAATATCCATCAACGCGCCTGGATAGGCGATGGTCGCATGACCACCGTTCAGGATGCGGATTTTCATCGCCTCGTAGGCGTGAACATCATCCGTGAACGTGACTCCAGCCCGTTCCAAAGCAGGGCGTCCGGCGGGGAAATTGTCTTCCAGCACCCACTGGCGGAATGGCTCGCAGGTGACGGGCACCGGGTCGTCGCCCAACCCAAAGGCGGCGGCCATGGCCCGTTCGCGGGGGCCGGTTGCCGGTGTAATCCGGTCCACCATGCCATTGGGGAAGGCAACGTTGCCTTGCACCCAGTCTGCAAGCGTTGGGTCAGACAGTCGGGCAAGGCCGGTAACGGCCGCTTGTGTGACAAGGCCGTTGCCGGGAATATTGTCGCAACTCATGACCGTAAAGGGAACGCACCCTGCGTCCCGCCGCGATTTCAGAGCAGCGAGAATGGCACCAAAAGCCGTTTTTGGGGCAGATGGATGCGCTGCGTCATGCACAATTTCTGCTGCATCAGGGTCGAATTGTCCGGTTGCAGCATTGATGAAATAGCCGCCTTCGGTGACGGTCAGGCTGACGATGCGAATGGCCGGATCGGTCATGGCGGCAATCAACGCTGCATTGTTGGGCTGCACTTCGATGAAGTCGATCATCGCACCAACCCGGCGCGCGGTTTTGCCTTTGGGGTCCAGTTCTATCACGGTGGACAGGCAGTTCTGCGCCAGCAATGCATCCCGCATCCTTGCATCGCCTTCGCGGACGCCGGCGCCAAGGATGGCCCAGTCTTGCGCATGACCCATCGACATCAGATCGTCTATATAGACCGCCATATGGGCGCGGTGAAAATTGCCAAGTCCGATGTGAACGATGCCGGGTGTCAGTTTGGCCCGGGCATACCCGGGCTGTGTGACTGTGGGTGTGTTTGTGTTCATCTCAGGCCATCCAATTTCCACCATCGACGCCGAAGCATTGGGCGACGATGTACTTTGCTTCATCCGTTGCAAGGAATATTGCCATTCCGGTCAGATCGTCCGCAGTGCCCATCCGTCCGAACGGCACGGCGTTGCCGACTTCTTTCTTCTTCTGCCCCGGTGCCTTGCCTTCGTATTTGGCAAAGAACGCATCCACACCGTCCCAATGTTCGCCATCGACCACACCGGGCGCAATGGCGTTGACGTTGATCCCATGCGCGATCAGGTTCTGGCCGGCGCTTTGGGTGAGCGAGATCACCGCAGCCTTGGTCGCGCAATAGACGGCCACGAGGCCCTCGCCGCGCCGTCCAGCCTGCGAGGCCATGTTGATGATGGTGCCACCCTGACCCCGGTCGATCATGTAACGCGCGGCAGCTTGCAGACAGAACAGTGTGCCGGAGACGTTAACAGCAAACAGGCGATCAAAGTCTGCGCGGGTGATTTCCGCGATGGGGGCGGCGGTGAATAGGGCGGCGT
>JBKBOF010000113.1:0-9399 GCA_046294955.1 Paracoccaceae bacterium | reverse complement strand
ATCAGGTCCATTTCCTTGGTCCCACGCCGCCACGACCGCATCTTCATCCGTTTCAGCCGTGCTTCTGCCGTCTCTGTCATCGTCATTCTGCCTCTGCCGCATCGCGTCGCATCAGATGATGCAACCGGATTTCCATCTGCCCCAGTTCCTGCGCAAGCGCCAGCATTTGCGCGCGCATGCGCGACAGATCGGCCAGCGCCTCAAGGGTCGCCGCATCATGGGTGCCAGGGGCTGACGGCGCATCAAGCCCGTCGCCCATCCCGGTCAACAGCCAGCGGATGGACACGTTCAGCATACCCGCCAGCATCTGCAAGCGGTTCGCGCGTGGCTCGGACGCATCATCTTCCCAGGCTTGCACTGTGGTCAGCCGCACCCCCAGCCGTTTGGCCAGATCGGGCTGGCTTAGCCCAGCCGCTTCGCGTGCGCCGGCCAAACGGTCGCCAAAGGTGGCCACGTCTGCCGAAAACCATGCGTTCGCTGTGTCATTTTCCGCCATCTTGCCTCTCCTGTCGTTCGATATCGCTTGATTGGGTCCGGGGCCATCCATAAGACCAAAGACCGGAAATGACAAATCAGGAGCCGATGATGCCCTTCCTGTCCGACACGCTGGCGCGCGTCAAACCTTCGCCCACCATCGCGGTCACCACCAAGGCTGCGCAGTTGAAAGCGGACGGCAAGGACGTGATCGGGCTGGGCGCGGGCGAACCGGATTTCGACACGCCGCAGAACATCAAGGACGCGGCCAAGCGCGCGATTGACGCGGGGCGTACGAAATATACCGCCGTGGATGGCATCCCGGAACTGAAGGCCGCGATCTGCGCCAAATTCCTGCGTGAAAACGGGCTGACCTACACACCCGCGCAAGTCAGCGTCGGCACGGGGGGCAAGCAGATCCTGTACAACGCACTAATGGCCACCTGTAACCCTGGCGACGAGGTGATCATTCCGGCGCCCTATTGGGTCAGCTATCCCGACATGGTACTGCTGGCCGGTGGCACGCCCGCACCTGTGGTCGCGGGCATCGAGACAAATTTCAAGCTAACGCCTGCGCAGCTTGAAGCCGCGATCACCCCAAAAACCAAATGGCTGATCTTCAACAGCCCGTCGAACCCGACCGGTGCCGGTTATACCCGGGACGAGTTGAAGGCTTTGACCAACGTGCTGCTGCGTCATCCGCATGTCTGGATCATGTCGGATGACATGTATGAACATCTGGTGTTCGGCGATTTCAAATTCTGCACCCCGGCCGAGGTCGAGCCCGCCCTTTATGACCGCACCCTGACCTGCAATGGCGTGTCGAAATCCTATGCCATGACCGGATGGCGCATCGGATATTGCGCCGGTCCGGTGACGCTGATCAAGGCCATGGGCACGATCCAGTCGCAATCCACGTCAAACCCATGTTCGGTGTCTCAATATGCCGCGCTTGAGGCTTTGACCGGCCCACAGGATTTTCTGGCCGCGAACCGTATCGTGTTTGAACGCCGCCGCGATCTGGTGGTGTCGATGCTGAACGCCGCAAAAGGCGTCACCTGCCCGAACCCCGAAGGCGCATTCTACGTCTATCCCGACATCACGGGCTGCATCGGCAAAGCAACACCCGGCGGCACGGTCATCACCAACGACGAAGTCTTTGCCACGGCCTTGCTGGAAGAAACCGGGGTTGCCGTGGTCTTTGGCGCGGCTTTCGGCCTTTCGCCCAATTTTCGCGTCAGCTACGCTACAGCGGATGACACGCTGCGCGAGGCATGCAGTCGGATCCAGCGCTTCTGCGCGGCGCTGACCTAGGGGGGCCGATGGCGGGCGATCTGCCAGAGTATTATTTCCGCATCCGCGAAAACGGCGCGGCGGTGTTCAAGGTGGACACCGAGAACCGCCAGCGTCGGATCGAGATGGAGGAAATCGCAGTTGCGAATGTCAAGAACGGCAATATCAAGCCCCATGGCGATCGCAAACTGACCCCCGAAGAACTGGCGCTGATCGGTGATTGGATCGCCCAGCGGACCAACGTTCTGGCACAGCGCGACGTGGATGATATCCACCGTGCGGTGGACCACCTGAATCTGGTGACGCAGTGGGCGCAATCAAAGGCGACCGATGCGCAACTGGATGAGGTGACGGATGCCTTGCTGCTTGCGATGCACGACCTGCGGTCGGTGCTGGTGCGCAAAAAGGCCGAACGTCTGATGAACAGCCAACCTGTCGAAGATTAGCCTCAGGTGCCGCAAAACGTGACGTAGTCGCCAAATCCGCTTGGCGCGGGCAAGGCAAATGCGTCGCGGCCCGGTCGGTCGGTGTAGGGGTCTGTCACCTGCGCCAGCAGTGCCGTGAACGGCGCAAGATCGCCCTGTTCAGCGGCCTGCAATGCGGCTTCCACCATATGGTTGCGCGGGATCACCAGCGGATTGACGGCCCGCAGATGCGCCGCCGCGTCGTGTCGCAGCCGGGCCTGCCATTGTGGCAGCCAAAGGTCCAATCCGGTCGGGTCATCAAACAGCGCCCGCAAGGGTCCGGGATCGCCCTCTGCGGCATCGGCCAGACGCCGGAACGCCAGCGTCCAGTCGGCACCTTGCCCGTCCATTGCTGCAAGGAACGCGGCGGCAAGAGCGGCATCACCGTCTTGCGCAGACATAAGTCCAAGCTTGCTGCGCATCACCGCCAGCCATTCGGCCTGATACAGGGTTGCGACCCCGGCCAGCCTGTCGTTCAGAACCGCCACAGCTTCGTTCGGATCGCCCATCAGCGGCAACAGGCCTTCGGCAAGTTTTGACAGGTTCCAACCCAGAATCAGCGGCTGATTGGCATAGGCATAGCGGCCCGTCCGGTCGATGGACGAAAATACCGTAGCGGGCGCGTAGGCTTCCATGAAGGCACAAGGGCCATAGTCAATCGTCTCTCCCGACAACGCCACATTGTCAGTGTTCAACACACCATGCACAAAGCCAAGGCCCATCCACGCCGCCACCAGTCGCGCCTGCCGCGCTGTGACCCGATCAAAGAGAGCAAGCACCCGACCGTCCTGCCCCGCAAGATCAGGGTCATGGCGCGCAATCGCATACTCCACCACCCGGGCCAACATGTCCACGTCCCCGCGCGCAGCCCAGAATTGTAACGTGCCAACCCGCAGATGACTGGCCGCCACCCGCGTCACCACAGCACCCGGCAGACGCCCCGCGTCGCGCCGCACATCCTCGCCCGTCAGCGCCACGGCAAGGCTGCGGGTGGTCGGCACGCGGAGTGCCACCATCGCTTCGGAGATCAAGTATTCGCGCAACATCGGCCCCAAGGCTGCCTTTCCATCACCTCCACGCGAAAATGGCGTGCGACCCGACCCTTTCAGTTGAATATCCCACCGATTTCCATCCGGTGCGATATGTTCACCCAGAAGATGCGCCCGCCCGTCGCCCAGCTGTGGTGAGAACCCCCCGAACTGATGCCCGGCATAGGCCAGCGCCACTGGCTCTGCCCCCTCGGGCACGCTCCCCCCCGCGAACCAGCCGGGGTTCAATGCCAAGGCATCCGCGTCAAGCCCCAAGGCATCGGCAAGTGGGCGGTTCAACACAAGGATGCGCGGGTCAGGTGCCGCATCGGGGGATTGCGCCACAAAGGTGCCCGGCAGGTCGCGGGTCCAGGAGTTGTCGAAACGAAACCCGCCAGGCTGTGCGGGGAATGGTGGGATCTCGGCTGGCATGAACCCTCTGGCACGACAGGCGTGCAACGTTGCGGAAACACGACAGGATATGGGGCACCATCGCCCCACCGCAAGCTGTCAGGGCAGAACCTCGATCGCCATCAACTGCCAGACCGACCGGGAATAGCTGACTTCGTTCTTGTATTCCGGCTTTGGATCAAAGGGATAGATCATCCACAACGGCCCTTTGTCCCGCGTCGAAAGGATAACGCCGTCCATCCGGTAAGCCAGCATCGGGCCACCATCGACCGCGTCGGTCATCGGAATTTCGACCGCGTAATCGTTCAAGGCGATCAGCCGCAGCGTTTTGCCCTCTGCCCCGAGCCGTTCAAGCAACCGCGACAGTTCGATGCCCTGGAACTCACGGACGCCATCGGTCCAGATCGTCCCTGTGTGCATCGTCTCGACGCCCATCGCTTCGATCATATGCAGATCAAGTGCGGTACCGTCGGCCAGATTTTTCACTGCTATATTGCCACGCACCGTCAGGATGACGTTGCCTTCGGGTGGCGGCAGATGTTCTGCCCATGTGGCCCCGGCACCCAAAATCGCCAGCGCCAAACCCAAAAAGCCACGACGAATGCAAACGGACACAAGCGCCTCCCATTGCCCCTCTTTGCAGTAGCCTATTAAAACCCGACAATCAGCTATTCTTAAGCATAGCATAGCAAAGCAAAGCAAAGCCCGCAGTTCAACAGGATGTGAAATGGTCGGGGCGGAGGGATTCGAACTCTCGACCTACGGTACCCAAAACCGTCGCGCTACCAGGCTGCGCTACGCCCCGACTGAGGGTGGTCATATCCAAACCTCCGGCACTTGAAAAGGGCTATTCGGTGCAAGACCATGCGGGATTTGCAATTGATGGATGACGCAGTTCCGCCCCCGGCGCGATGCCCAACCGTGCCGCAAGGCCTCCGTTGATTTCCAGCACCAACTTGACGCCCTCGCCACCGTCAATCGTGGTCAGATCCTGCGGCTGCGCATTGGCATGCACCTTTGTCACCCGGCCCGCTGCATCGGCAAAGATCATGTCAAGGGGGATCAGCGTGTTCTTCATCCAGAATGTCGCGCGGCGTGGATTTTCATACACAAACAGCATCCCCGCAGACCTGGGCAGAGTTTCACGGAACATCAGTCCGCGGCTGCGTTCCGCATCGTCGTCGGCCACGTCCACCGCAAAGCGTGCCTGCCCACCGGGCCAGCGCAATTCTACCTGATCTTCGCGGCAGCCGGCGCTGGCGGTTCCAACCATCAGGATAAGTGCCGTCACAGCACGGATCACCGTTCTTTGCGTGCCGCCGCTTCCCATGATGCCACCTGTACCGCCATGCGCCCACGTTTGCCGTCGATGTTCCGCAGGCAAACCGCTTCACCTGCTTGTAGATCTGCAAACCCCGACATGCGCAACACTTCGACATGAATGAACACATCGTCGTTACACCCAAACACGTTGGCAAAACCAAATCCCTTGGCCTTGTCGAACCATTTGACACGGGCTGGTTCAAGCGGCAGGGCTGTAACCTCTTCAGAGGTCATGTGGCTGCCTTCGTCAGACAAAGGGATAACTCCCCCGGCTGACACCTGCACGTCCACCACCTCGACCGCTTGCACACCACGCGGGCTTTGTTGCACCCGCACAGTGATTGTGGCCCCGTCGGCCACCGAGTTTTGACCATAGTTCCGAAGAACATTCGCATGAAGCAGAATGTCACTTTCGGACTCGTCAGACACGATGAACCCGAACCCTTTGGCCGAATCGAACCACTTTACATGGCCATGCACAATGTGCGTGGCCTTATCTTCTTCCGTCATAACAGAGCCGTTCCCCAGATTGACCCCAGGCGTCTTGTTGACGCCATTCCCGGACAGGATTCAAGAGCGTTTTCGCTGTTTTTATCACGATTTCCCATTCACGAAGCGTGAAATTCAGGGATTGAGACGTTGGATTTCCCATTGTTCCAACGAACTTCCACGCGTCCACCGAAAGCGATCATGCAGCCTGAAGGCCCCATCCGCCCAGAACTCTATCTCAACCGGTCTGATCCGAAAACCTCCCCAAAAGGATGGTCTGGGTGGGTTTGTCCCTTTCGTCAGGGTCAGTTTTGCAACCTCGGCCATCAGATATTCGCGGCTGGACAAGGGCTGCGACTGCTGGCTGGCCCAAGCGCCCAAACGCGACTTCAGGCTGCGGCTGGCATAATATTCGTCCGCCTGCGGTCCTTCTTCCCGCTCGGTCACGCCGCGCACCCGGATCTGCCGCCGCAGCGATTTCCAGTGCAGCACGAACGCAGCCTTGCCCGCCGCCTCGATCTCTTGAGCCTTTTTCGACCCATAGTTGGTGTAGAACACAAAGGCGTCATCCTCGATGTCTTTCAGCAAAACCATCCGCACGTTGGGCATCCCGGACAGGTCAACCGTCGCCAGGGCGATGGCGTTGGGGTCGTTCGGCTCGCTCGCCTCAGCCTCGCCCATCCAACGCCGCGCAAGCGCAAACGGATCATCGCCCGCAAAAATTCCGCTCCGGTCCATGATCTTTATCCTTCATTTGTGCGAAAGCTGCTTTCAGCGTCTGGCTTGAACGGGCCAGACCTTTCGCCTACACGTCATCCTCAATGCGAAAAGTGTGCGAGGGGCAAGAGATGTCAACAGGACTGATGGCGGGCAAGCGCGGGCTGATCATGGGGCTTGCCAATGATAAGTCCATTGCATGGGGCATCGCCAAAACCTTGGCAGACCACGGGGCCGAGCTTGCCTTTTCTTACCAGGGCGAGGCTTTGAAGAAACGGGTCGAACCCTTGGCCGCGTCAATCGGTACGCCCAGACTATATGAGTGCGACGTCGCCAGCGAAGAAAGCATGGACGCGCTGTTTGCCTGGCTGGCAGCGGAATGGGGCACCATCGACTTTGTGGTGCATGCCATCGGGTTTTCCGACAAGAACGAATTGCGTGGTCGCTATGTCGAAACCTCCCGCGCCAATTTCCTGATGTCGATGGATATCTCGGTCTATTCCTTCACCGCCATATGCCAGCGCGCAATCAAGCTGATGCCAAACGGCGGCAGCCTGTTGACCCTGACCTACTACGGTGCCGAAAAGGTGATGCCGCACTACAATGTCATGGGCCTGTGCAAAGCCGCCCTTGAGGCGTCGGTCAAATACATCGCCGAAGATCTGGGCAAGGACGGCATCCGCGTGAACGCGATCAGCGCGGGCCCTATCAAGACGCTGGCGGCGTCTGGCATCGGTGATTTCCGCTATATCATGAAATGGAACGAACTGAACTCGCCCCTGCGTCGCAATGTGACACAAGAAGAGGTCGGCAAGGCGGCGCTCTACCTGATCTCCGATCTGGGGTCTGGAACCACCGGCGAAAATCTGCACGTCGATGCGGGTTACCATGTGGTTGGCATGAAGGCGGTCGATGCACCCGACATCGACGTGGTGACAGGCCGCAAGGAATAGGAAACCCGCGCGATGACCCTGGCCACGTTTCTTGCGGTTGCAGCGCTTTTGACCATGGGCGCTGTCAGCCCCGGCCCGGCGGTTCTGATGTCGGCACGCACCGGCGTGACCGAAGGACTGCGCACCGGCTTTTTCCTTGCCATCGGCATCGGCCTTGGAGCGGTGTTCTGGGCAACACTTGCCCTGTCCGGACTGGCTGCATTGTTCAAAATCGCGCCCGCTCTGTTGTGGGCGTTCAAGATCGCGGGCGGGCTGTACCTGATCTGGATGGCGATTGGCATGTGGCGCCACGCCAAAGACCCGCTGCCCGATACCACAGGACTGCCACCCCGCTCGGCCCTGTCGGCGTTCCGGCTGGGGCTTGTGACCCAATTATCGAACCCAAAGCCGGCCGTGGTTTTGTCGGCAATTTTTATCGGCACGGTGCCGCCCGAGACCCCTCTTTGGGTGCTGGTCAGCCTGCTGACCTTCCTGTTCACAGTCGAAACCCTGTGGAACACCTTTGTCGCCCGCATTTTTTCGCTGCCTGCCACCCGCCGTGCTTACGTCGGCGCGAAATCCGCAATGGACCGCAGCTTTGGCGGTCTGCTCGCCTTGCTCGGCGCCAAGATCGCCGCCACTTGAAGGAGCCAGCCATGAACGACCGTCTGCCACATGAAAAGGGCTTTCACGTCAGTTGGGACCAGATCCATCGCGACGCCCGCGCGCTGGCTTGGCGGCTGGATGGCAAGGGGCCCGACAATGGCGCTTGGAAGGCCGTGGTCGGCATCACACGCGGTGGCCTTGTGCCCGCGATGATCGTCAGCCGCGAGCTCGATATCCGGGTTGTCGATACCATCAGCGTGAAGTCCTACAGCCACCAATCGCAGACAGCTGCAAAAGTGACCAAATCGCCGCAGGCCGATTTGATGGGCGATGGCACCGGCATCCTGATCGTTGACGATCTGGTGGACAGCGGCAAAACGCTGGAACTTGTGCGCAGTCTTTACCCCAACGCCCATTTCGCCACGGTCTATGCCAAACCCTCGGGCCGTCCGCAGGTCGATACCTACATCACCGAGGTTAGCCAGGACACCTGGATCTTCTTCCCCTGGGATATGGCTTTGCAATACGTCCAACCCTTTCGCGGCACCGACTGACCCCACTGCCGGTTTCATCTGTTCGCAAATATCCCACGGGGGTCCGGGGGTGTGAAACCCCCGGTCCTGCCGCTGTCACAAGGCACATCCGATGACACTAATTCCGCTCAACCCTGCCATGGCCGCGACCGAAGCCCCTCCCGTGATGGAGGCGCGGCGCTGGTTGCAAGGGGTGGTCTTCCCTGACGACCGCCCGCTGATCAACGTGTCTCAGGCAGCCCCCGTGGACCCACCGCCGCTGGCGCTGCGTCAGGCAATTGCCGATGCCGCGCTGACCGATGACGCGGCCCATCTTTACGGCCCCGTGCTGGGTCTGCCCGAGTTGCGCGCCGAAATCGCAGCACAGTGGTCCGCCGCCTATGGGGGCACCATTGACCCCGAACAGGTGGCAATCACCCAAGGCTGCAATCAGGCCTTCACGGCGGTTATGTCCACCCTTGCCGGTGCAGGGGATGAGGTTATCCTGCCAACGCCGTGGTATTTCAACCACAAGATGTGGCTTGACATGCAAGGGGTCAAAACGGTGCCGCTGGACAGCGGGCACACGTTGATCCCCGACCCACAGGCGGCCAGCGCCCTGATCACCGCGAAGACGCGCGCCATCGTTCTGGTGTCGCCCAACAATCCGGGTGGCGTCGAATACCCGGCCGAGATCCTGGCCGCCTTTCGCGACCTGTGCCGCGCCCATGACCTTGCGCTGATCGTGGATGAAACCTACCGCGATTTCGACAGCCGCCATTCGATGCATCTGGCGGGCCGCCCGCATGATCTGTTCACCGATCCCGACTGGCCGGACACGCTGATCCATCTCTACAGCTTTTCAAAGGCCTATCGCCTGACCGGTCACCGGGTCGGCGCCATCGTCGCTGGCAGTGCACGTCTGGCCGAAGTCGAAAAGTTTCTCGATACCGTCGCAATCTGCCCCAACCAACTGGGCCAGATTGCCGCCCTTTGGGGGATGCAAAACCTGCGCCAGTGGGTTGCGGGCGAACGCGATGAAATCCTGTCGCGCCGCCACGCCATGGTGGATGGCTTTGCGCAACTGGAGGGGTGGCGCCTTTTGGGCTGTGGGGCCTATTTCGCGTATGTCGAGCACCCTTTCGCCATG
>JBKBOF010000112.1:0-9464 GCA_046294955.1 Paracoccaceae bacterium | reverse complement strand
CCGGCCGTGATTTCAGAACATCGGCATATAGCTCTGGGAATCTTTCGACATACGCGCGCAGCGGCGGCCGAGGCCCGACAAAGCTCATATCGCCCTTCAACACGTTCCAGAGCTGGGGAATTTCATCAAGGCGATACTTCCGCAGCCACACTCCGGACGGTGTAACCCGATCGGCCTTATCACCACCGGATACGCCCGTATCCCCCGATGTCACCCGCATCGTCCGCAGTTTCCACAGCATGAAAGGTCTTTCGGGTGCCCGCATCCTCTCGGAAACGTAAAAGACCGGGCGGCCTTCGCGGACCAACAGAAAAACCAACAGAAGACTGAACGGCAAGGCCAATACTGCCCCAAGGACCAGTGCACCCGAGATATCGAACAGGCGTTTGGAAAGCGTCATTTCGGCCATCCGCCCAAACGGTGCAGATCGGCCACTATCCGCTCAGGCTCTGCCACGGGCACATTGGCGATGTCGGTCAAACGCTGCACCGACATCACCACCCGGCCAAGCACATCGGTTCTGGACGGACCGAAATGCCAGCTGAGTCCCGCTGCGGTCAAAAGATCGGCCATACGAATCTCGCCGGGTTGCGCTACGTTGAGAATGTCAGGAAGCACGCGTTCCGGCATCTGGCATAGTTTTAAAAGCACCTCCGCAAGGACATGCGGCCCGATGTATGACCGGACCGGCCCCCCAAACACGCCCGGCACCGGGTCAAGCGTCACGACATCGCGCACCACGCCGAACAAGGCATCGGCACCGGCCAGATTTCCCAATCGAAGAACAGTTGACCCCGAAAACTGACGGACAATCGCTTCGGAAGCCAATTTGGAACGCCCATAGTCACCGGACGGCTGTGGCATTTCGGCTTCGTCCATTTCGACACCACCACCCGCATAAACTGCAGCCGAGGACATATAGATGACCCGACCGCCGCGTTCGGATGCTGCCGCACAAACACGCTGGGCCAAGGCCGGGTTGTGCGCGACATCACCCCGGATCACCCCCGACAAATCCAGCCATGTCGCACCGTGGGGCAGGTCTGGCGGCGGGTCATGAAGGATATCCCACTCCCGCCGCGTCAGCCAATACACCGGCGCGCGCCACAGATGCCGCAAAAGACGCCCAATGCGTCCGTCCGCGCCGGTCACAATGATCGGACGCGCCTTAGCCATCGCCTTCCAACCGGGTCCGCATTTCGCGCAACACCGGAAGCAGGGCGCGCACTCGGTCAGCCCCCAAGGACTGCACCACCTCGCCGATCAGGGGCGCTACGGCCTGCACGGCAGCATCGCGCGCCGCCCGACCCGACGGGCTGATAGCCACGAATTTGCGCCGTGCATCGTCCCAGTCCGGGCGGATATGCACGTGCCCTGCCCATTCCAGCTTGGTCAACGTGTTGGTCATCGCGCCGCGCGTCACATGGAAGGATCGCGCCAATTGCGCCGGCGTTCGCTCTTCATTCAGCCGGGCAAGGTGATTGAGCACGCCAAAATGCGACAGTTCCATCCCCTTTGGCAGAACCTTGGAAATACGGTTGCGGGCGAGTTGATCCGCCATGAACAATTCGCCAAACAGGGCAACCGCTATTTCTTCAACCCGCTCCTTGTCGCTCATGGCCCCGAAAACCCCCGGTCATGTATCAGCGACGGAACACGCGCCCGCGCCGCAGCAATCTGCGTCAGATCCAGATCCGCAAAGACCACACAGGGTTCCGTCCCACCATCGGCCAGCACGTCGCCCCAAGGTGCCACCACCAGCGAGTGACCATGCGTGCGGCGACCCTTGCCGGCCGTTTCGGGGTGAAATCCGGTCTGGGCCGGCGCAAGCACGAAACAGCCGGTTTCAATCGCGCGGGCGCGCAGCAGCACCTCCCAATGCGCGGCCCCGGTGATATGGTTGAACGCAGCCGGAACAGTGATGATGTCGGCGCCCGCATGGGCCAATGCCCTGTAAAGATGAGGAAACCGGACATCATAGCAGACAGTCATACCAATTTGACCGATGGAAGTGGCCGCCAAGACCGCCGCCTTACCCGGACGATAGCCGGCTGATTCGCGATAGACTTCCGTATCGGACACATTCACATCGAACATGTGGATCTTGTCATAACGCGCGACAACACTGCCATCGGGACCGATCAGGAACGACCGGTTGGCAAAGCGACCGTCCGGATCATCTGTCTTCACAACCAAGGATCCGATCAGCAGCCAGATACCCAACGCCTTGGCATCGCCCCGCAAGGCAGCAAGCGTCGGCTCAGTGGCCTCCGAATGAAACACCCGCTTTTGATGGTCGCGGCTGGACGACAGCCCGTTTGTGCACTCGGGTGTCAGCACAAAAGACGCGCCACCCTCCGCTGCGGCCCGCACCAAGGCGCGCGTGACAGGCAGATTTTCCGCCGGATCGTCACTGACCGTCAGTTGCACCAACCCAACGCGCATCAGTCGGCCAACAACGGATCAAGGGCTTTTCGGTGATCCAGCGCATGCAGGTCATCGCAACCGCCGACGTGCTGCCCACCGATGAATATCTGCGGGACGGTATGCCGCCCGCCAGACCGTGCCATCATGGTTTGCCGTTTTGCCGGGTCACGACTGACGTCGATTTCCGTGAAGGCGACACCTTTCTTGTCCAGCAACCGTTTTGCGGCAATACAGTAGGGGCAATAGGGAGTTGTGTAGATTTCAACCGTTTTCATGATGTGATCCTGCGCCACCTATGTCTTTGCGCGGGACTATAAGGATTCAGGTGTCTTTCGCAACGCGACACAGCACCAGAACCGATATCTCTGCTGCCCCCATCGCAAGGCACGCCTCGGCCGAAGCCGCCAGAGTGGCCCCTGACGTCATCACATCATCCACCAGTAGGATATGCCGCCCTTCCACTAAAGACACGCGCCGCCGATGCACGCGAATGCTGTCCGCCATATTCAAGAACCGACCGTCACGGTCATGGCCTTCTTGCGATCTGGTGTTGCGCTGTCGCTGCAAAAGATCCGGGCAGTGCGCCAACCCTGAAAGGCGCGCAACCTGTGCCGACAACAGCGCCGCCTGATTGTAGCGCCGCTTGACCAGCCGCATCCAGTGCAGCGGCACTGGCGCAATCAGCATATCAGGACGCAGGATAGGCGCGGCTGCACGGGCCATCCACCCCCCGGCAGGACGCGCCAGATCAATCCGGTCCGCATGTTTCAACTGCAAGACCAAATCCCGCGCTCGGTCTTTGTATAGCATCGCAGCACGCCCGCGCGACCATGGCCTGGCGATCGTCAGACAGTCATCGCACAGCACGGCATGACCCGGATCCTCGCCGGGTACTGGCGTGCCGCACACGTCGCAAACCAGCCCGGCGACAAAGGGTGTGTCACGCCAGCACGCAGCACACAGCCCGAAATCCGTGGTCACCATCGCATCGCAGGCAATGCACTGCGGCGGATAGACCATGTGCAGCAGAGCCGCTTGCAATCCCATCACCATCCTCTCATCTTCCGGAGCATGCAAACGCCACCCATCCTGACCGACCGCATCGCCTTGGCGCGCAATCGCAACCGCGCGACCGAGTTTTTCCTGCACGACGAGGTGCGATCCGAACTTCAGGAAAGACTGATCGAGGTTAATAGAACGTTTACAGCTCCCGCCGTCGTGTCGGGTTTCCCTGACTACTGGCGGGATCTTGGCACGCCGGTGCCTGATGATGACATTTTAGCACTGACACCCGATGCACATGATCTGGTGATCCACGCGTTGTGCTTGCACTGGGCGAATGATCCCGTCGGTCAGCTGGTGCAATGCAGACACGCCCTGCGCCCCGATGGCCTGTTTCTGGGTCTGATGTTCGGCGGGCAGACCTTGCACGAACTGCGGGCCTGTCTGGCAGAAGCTGAGGCCGAGGTGACGGGGGGGTTATCGCCCCGTGTGCTGCCCATGGGCGAAATTCGCGATCTGGGGGGGCTTTTGCAACGGGCGGGCTTTGCACTGCCTGTTGCTGACAGCTTTACCAAGACAGTGCGTTACCGCGATGCGCTGCATCTGATGCGCGACCTGCGGCAGATGGGCGAAGGCAATGCCCTTGCCACCCGCCTGCGCCAGCCGACCTCCCGCCGCGTTTTGCTGCGTGCCGCAGAGATCTATCAAACGCAGTACGCAGACTCCGATGGCCGCATCCCGGCAACTTTTGAAATCATCTGCCTGACAGGCTGGGCCCCGGATGACAGCCAACAAAAGCCACTTCGGCCAGGTTCGGCGGCCAAAAGGCTGGCGGAAGCGCTCAATACAGCTGAAATGCCGCTGACACCGCGTCCGCACGACGGTTGACCTTGGCGCATAAGCCTATATGTCCCGCATAACTTCTGATCACCCGAGGACGCAAGCGATGCTAGACGCCAAGCAAGCAATGACCCATGCCACACTTGGCACTGTCATTTCGCCCGGTCACGGCCGCCTTTTGCACGCCCCGGCAGACCATCCCCCAGTGCGACAGGCCCGAATTGGCGTGTTGTTGGCAAACCTGGGAACACCAGACAACTACGATTACTGGTCCATGCGCCGCTATCTGAACGAGTTTTTGTCCGACAAGCGTGTTGTCGATTATTCAAGCTGGCTGTGGCAGCCGCTGCTGCAATTGGTGATCCTGACCAAACGTCCGTTCAGCTCGGGTGCGAATTACAAACTGATCTGGAATCATGAGCGCAACGAAAGCCCGTTGCTGACCATCACCAAAGATCAGACCCGTAAGATCGCCGAGGGCATTTCGGCAAAATATGGCGAAGGCGTCATGGTTGATTTTTGCATGCGCTATGGAAACCCGTCCACCGAGTCAAAAGTGCGCGCGATGGTCGAGGCGGGTTGTGAAAAGATCCTGTTCTTTCCACTGTATCCTCATTACGCTGGGGCCACCTCTGCTACCGCGAATGATGAATTCTTTCGTGCGCTGATGAAAGAAAAGCGCCAGCCAGCCGTTCGTACGGTACCCGAATATTTTGACCATCCGCTTTACATCGACGCCCTCGCGCAATCGGTCGAGCGGGTCTATGCTGGCTTGGAAACGCGGCCTGACGTACTGGTCGCCAGCTATCACGGCATGCCGAAGCGCTATCTGATGTCGGGCGACCCCTATCATTGCCAATGCGCAAAGACATCACGCTTGCTGCGCGAACGGTTGGGCTGGGACAAGGGCAGCATCGACACCACGTTTCAGTCCGTCTTCGGACCCGAAGAATGGCTGAAGCCCTATACCGTGGAGCATGTGGCCGAACTGGCCAAGCAGGGTAAGAAGAACATCGCCGTAATGGCACCTGCTTTTTCGGCCGACTGCATCGAGACGTTGGAGGAAATCAACGGCGAGATTCGTGAGGCTTTCGAACATGCCGGCGGGGAAACATTCACTTACATCCCGTGCCTGAATGACGATGAGGCCCATATCAAAGCACTTCTTGCCGTGATTGCCGAAAATCTGTCAGGCTGGATGCGCTGAAGCTTTGGTTTGCCGACCAAAGACATCGGCAAGAAACGAAAAAGACGGCAGGAAGCCCTGCCGTCTTTTCCTAAACGTGATCCAGAGATCAGTTCGAAGCAGCAGCTGCGATGATCAGCAGGAGCAGCAGCGGAACAACGATGCCACCAGCCGACGACGACGTCGCAGCAGCAACAACTTCCGGTTCCATAACGGGTTCAGCCATACCACCAGCAAAAGCGGTAGAAGCAGCAACCGTCAGAGCGGCAGCGAGCGCAAGTTTCTTCATAGTAACCTCCAGTTATAGCATACCGCCGAATGTTGCAGAGGCGACAGCATGCACCCAAGACAATACCTCGTATCAACTTCATAACCAGCTTGGCACAACATTTGCAATCTGGCTTGTCAAAGCGATACTCGCTTCACCGACTTGTCGTCAAATTAGCAACACCTGTGTACCAACTTTCGACATCGAAAACAGTTCCGCGATATGCTCATTATAAAGCCCCACGCATCCGTTGGATGACCGGCGGCCGATCTTACGCGTATCATGCGTTCCATGAATCCGATAATACGTCCACGACAGATAAAGTGCGTGTGTTCCCAATGGGTTATCGGGTGCGCCGCCTTCGACAACATCAGGCCATTCTGGGTTGCGCTCTTTCATCGACGGCGTTGGACGCCACGTCGGCGCAACCACTTTTTGCACCACATCGCACCGGCCACGCCTGGTCAGATCTTCGGACAACGGCACCGATGTCGGGTACAGGCGATAGGTGGCCTGATCCTCGGACCAAAAATGTAGGGCGCGTGACGTAATATCGACAAGAATCGCTCCGTTGCGGGTGTTGTCGAAATAGTCCTGCCATTTCAGCATGCGAAAGCTCGACACATTGTTCCGCACGTTTCCGATCACCACACTGCCATCCGGTTCTGTTGATCCGTTCATCGCCCAGACAGGGGTCAGCCCAGCGCCCAAGCTTGCCGCGGCAGTGCCCAGAAAAACGCGGCGATTCAGTTTGATCCGATCTTCGACACTCATCACGAGGTCTCCTGCAAATGATATGTTGGGCGATGCTTACCCTCATCGGCCAAAACCCGCAAATCAATCTGCTGTTAGTCGGCAGGGTCACGCAGAGTTGGGTTTGAAATACCCGGGCCGTTTCGGTAGACAACGCTTTAATGACAGTGCCTGCGGGCCCAGTGTGATCGGAATTCAGGATGAACAGACGTGCGGTTCTGACCCTTGGTATTATGGGTCTTTTGACAGCATGCGCGCAACCCGGCGCGGCCGTCAGGCTTGATGCGGACGGCCAGCCCTTGCCTCAGGTTTACAAGATCCAGCCAGGGTCGGAGAACGAGATTTCCTTCCGGCTTCTTGATTCGGTCAATGCATTGCGGCGTGCGCAAAGCGCTCCGCCGCTTGCATTCAACGCGGCACTCAACGCGGCAGCGGCCACCCACGCCCGGGATATGTCGGTTCAAAACCGCCCATGGCACTTTGGATCTGACGGATCATCACCGCTGACCCGTGTGCAACGGGTTGGCTATAACGGCAGCCTGAAAGGCGAATTGATCTCGGAAACCTTCGAGACAGAACTCAACACCCTTGCCGCATGGATGAAACAACCGGATACCCGGGCAATCATCATCGACCCGACCGCGCGCGAGATGGGTTTTGCCTGGTATCAGGAACCCAACGGAAAGATCTGGTGGTGTCTCGTCACCGGCGGCTGATCCTTATGGCAGGATGTGGATCGGCGTCCCGTCCTTGACCATGGCATAGATCCGCTCGATCTCGCGATCCGTCACGGCAATGCAGCCGGCCGTCCAGTCGCGCCTCGTGATCGGTTTGCGCGGCCCCCCATGGATAAAGATGTCGCCGCCCGGCTTGTTCCCCAATGCCGCCGCGTATTCCCGGTCAGCCTGATTCGGATAGGAAATCCCGATAGACAGGTGAAATTCCGAATTTGGATTGCGGCGATCTATCCGGTAAGTGCCTTCCGGAGTCTTGCCATCACCTTCAAACTGCTTGTGACCCTCGGGCGCAAATCCAAGCGCGACGTTGTAGGATTTCAGCACCTTTTCTTGGTGCAGCAGATACATCTTCCGTTCACCTTTGTGGACCTGAACCGAAGTGACTGCCGGACCATTATAGGTTTTGAATTTGCTGCTGCCACAGGCCGTCAACCCAAAGGCAACGACCAAAAGCACAAAAATCCGAAAAAGCCCCATCCGCCCTGCCTCACGTTTTTTGCTCGCATACCGAACTTTGCGGGCCATGCCTAGCAGGGATGGCCGTTCACTTGCTCACGGATGTGTCATCCGATTGTGCAAGGCGCGACTCGATGGCGGCAAGGCGGCTGAGCACCTCATCGCGATAAGCATCAGTCTTTTGATTGTCTTCTTCCGAATGTGCGGCCTGCATCGAGTTTACGATGAGACCCACCAGCAGGTTCACCACGGCGAAGGTCGTCACCATGATGAACGGCACAAAGAACGCCCAGGCATAGGGATAGGCATCCATGACCGGGCGGACGATGCCCATAGACCAGCTTTCCAGCGTCATCACCTGAAATAGCGTATAGGCCGAATTCCCCAGATCACCGAACCAGTCCGGGAAGGATGATCCGAACAGCTTTGTCGCCATGACAGAGCCGATATAGAAGATGATCGCCATCAGAAGAAATACAGACCCCATCCCGGGCAGGGCGGTGATAAAGCCCTCAACCACCCGGCGCAGCCGTGGTGCCGCCGAGATCACCCTTAGAACCCGCAAGATCCGCAGGGCCCGCAGAACCGAAACACCTTGACCGGCCGGAACAAGGGCCACGCCGACGATCACGAAATCGAACAGGTTCCAACCATTCTTGAAATACTGCCGTCCTTGCGCAAACAGCTTGGCGGCAATCTCGGCGACAAAAATCGCCAAACACAGCTTGTCCAACAGTAGAATGACGCCGCCCATCCGGGCCATGATGGCGGACGAGGTTTCAAGCCCAAGAATCAGTGCATTGAACAAGATCACCCCGATGATGGTGTTCCTAACCGCCGGGCGTTCCAGCCATTGCCCCACCATGTCGCGCGTCATCGACCTCTCCTGCTTTGCCGTCGGCTGGATATGCTATCTGACGAAGCGGCCCACAAGTTCCACATGCGGCGACCAGCGGAATTGATCCACGACCTGCACCCAGTCCAACCGATACCCAGCCTGAACCAAAACCTTGGCATCGCGGGCAAAGGTCACCGGGTTGCACGACACCATGGCGACGATCGGCACCTTTGCCTCGACCAACCGTCCCACCTGTGCCTCCGCGCCGGCACGGGGCGGGTCGATCACCACGCCGGTCACGCCCTTGAATTCATCCGATTCCAGCGGGCGGCGGAAAAGATCCCGGGTTTCAACCCGAATGGGCTTCAAGGCTTGGGTCTGGCGGGCGGCTTTGTCTAACGCGGCCATCATCGCGGCATCACCCTCTACCGCGTGCACTTCGGCAATCTCGGCCAATGGCAAGGCAAAGGTGCCCACACCGGCAAACAGATCTACCACCTTCTTTTGCGGACCAAGGGCCTGTCGAACAGTGTCTGACAAAGCGATTTCACCGTGTTCCGTCGCCTGAAGGAACGCACCGGGCGGCGGGGCGACCTTTGCCTTGCCAATGGTCTGGATCGGAATCGCGCGCAGGGCGACAGTTTCGCCGTCCCATGTCAGTCGGGCCATGGCATGCGCCTCGACGACGCGCGCAAGTTCAAGCCGCAAGGCTCCGTCCAACGGCTTGCCGCCTGTTACCACCACGTCAGGCCCGCCAAGCGCGCGTGTGACGGTCAGCGCAAGTTCCTGGGTCCGCGATCCACCCAAGCGGACCAACTCTTCCAGTCCCGGCATCGCCGCGATCAGGTCAGGATGCAAAAGCTGACAGTTCGGGATCTGGACCAAGGCATCCGACCCGCGCGCATGAAAACCGATCATCGACCCGCCCTTGGTGCGCCGCGCGGCAAAGGTTGCCCG
>JBKBOF010000111.1:0-9494 GCA_046294955.1 Paracoccaceae bacterium | reverse complement strand
ATGTCCGCACCAACCGCCCTGTTCGTTCTGGACCGCGTGGTAAAGTCCGGACTGCCGCCGCGAACATTGCTTACTGCGATGGGCCCGGGGTTCACGGCAAGCTGCGTGTCGCTGCTGGCCGCCGCATGACGGGCGCTGTGTTCCTTCTGTCGCTGGTCACCCTTGGCAGACTTGGGGAGCTGGTATTGGCGAGAGCGAACACACGGCGGCTTCTTGCAATGGGTGCGCGGGAGGTTGCGCCGGGGCATTATCCGGTCATTGTTCTGCTCCACACGCTTTGGCTGGCGGCACTGTGGGTGTTCGGGACTGGTCAGCCAGTCAACGCTGTGTGGCTCGTGGTCTTCCTCGGTCTTCAGATTGTACGGGTATGGGTTCTGGCGACACTCGGGTCTCGGTGGACGACCCGCATCCTGATTGTGCCGGGTGAGACGTTGGTGGCGCGCGGACCGTACAAGTATTTCAGCCACCCCAACTACATCGTCGTCATCGGCGAAATCGCGGTTCTGCCGCTGTGCCTTGGTCTGACATGGGTGGCCGTCCTCTTCAGCGTGCTGAATGCCGCAGTTCTGACGATCCGTATCCGTGCCGAGAATGAAGGGCTGATGACGGTTCGCCCAAATGCACAAGTCTGATCCATCGCCCGGAAGCTTAGTGCCGTTCGCAACCTGGCTTGGGTTCGGGGCGATGTGCATCGGCATGTTCATGGCCATTCTCGACGTGCAGATCGTCGCCACGTCCCTGCCAAACATCCAGGAATCCCTCGGCATCGCCCCTGATCAGATGAGCTGGGTACAAACCGCCTATCTGATTGCCGAGGTCATTGCGATTCCGCTTACCGGCCTGCTGATGCGCATGCTGACCATGCGTTGGCTGTTCGTCGGGGCGACGACCATCTTCACGCTGGCATCTGTGGGGTGTGCCGCATCGGGAAGTTTTGCCGAACTGATCGCGTGGCGCGTGGTTCAGGGACTGGCGGGCGGCACGCTGATCCCCGCGGTGTTTGCCGCCGTCTTTCTGCTGTTCCCACCACGTCGTCAGGGAATTGCAACGACATTGGCTGGAGTGTTGGCCGTTCTGGCCCCGACCGTCGGCCCGATCATCGGGGGGTGGATCACCCAGACCTATTCATGGCACTGGCTGTTCCTGATCAATGTTGTGCCGGGAATTGGGGCGGTCGCAGTTGCCGCAATGGTGCTGCCGCTTGCGCCCATCAAGATGGCCCTGGTCCGGGCGGTTGACTGGTTGTCGCTTGCGATGCTTGCCATCGGCCTTGCCGCGCTGGAGATCGCGTTGAAGGAAGGCCCGCAACGCGGCTGGGCGTCTGGATTGGTCGTAGGGCTGTTGGTTCTTGCCGCAGCTAGTGGTGCTGGGTTCGTTCGCCGCAGCCTGTTTGCGTCCCCACCGGTCGTTGAGTTGCGCAATTTCGCCGACCGCAGTTTCACCGTCGGCTGCATCCTCAGTTTCGCCCTTGGGATCGGGCTGTTCGGGTCGGTCTATCTGATGCCGGTTTATCTGGCCTTTGTGCGTGGACATGGACCGCTGGAAATTGGAACGATCATGCTGGTGACGGGGGTTGCACAGTTGCTGATGGCGCCCATTGCCGTGGCACTGGAGCAGCGGGCCGATGCGCGTGTCCTGACAGGATGTGGATTTGCGGTTTTTGCCGTCGGGCTGGGAATGAGCGGATTCCAGACCCCGCAAACGGATGCCGCAGGGATGTTCTGGCCGCAGGTGGTGCGTGGGCTGGCGATCATGTTCTGCCTTTTGCCCCCCACTCGGCTTGCTTTGGGAAATCTGGCACCTGACCGGGTGCCTGATGCGAGCGGACTGTTCAACCTGATGCGCAATCTTGGGGGTGCGATCGGATTGGCGCTCATAGATACGGTCATCTATACCCGAAGCCCGATTCATGCCGCAGACCTGCTGTCGCGGCTACAGAGCGGTGATCTCGACGCCGCACGATTCCTGGGCATCCCTGAAGGTATGATGGCGGCGCTGCCGACAGGCCCACTCAACGGGGCGGTGATGGCACAACTCGCACCCCTGCTTGAAAAGGCGGCGTTGACCTTTGCAATCAACGAGGCGTGGCTGGTAATTGCCATGATCACAGCCGGCGCCCTGCTTTGTGTGCCTTTCGCTCGCCCGGAAGTACACTCCAGATCAGAAATCCCTGTGCAACGCGATGCGAAGCGCTAACCCAACTCCACGAGTATGATTTGTTTTGTGACCCCGTGCGCCTGCAGGATGGCAGTGCTTCATCCTTCAGGCCTGCTGCCTGATTACCGAAAATGCCTGGTGAGGCGTTTATCGACACGCCCGTGCTTGATCGCGCAGGACAAAGTGGTCGCTGAGCATTTGGACGACCGTCGCGCCTCGACCTGACCGCGCAGACCTTCGCGTTCGGCCAGCGAGGCCATCACCGACAGGCTGTCGCCCGAGATCATCCGGTTCGACCAGTGCTGATCGTGCTGATAGAACTCGGTCGCGGCCTCGGCATCGGGCAGGCCGTTGAAATCGGCGAACATGTCGAATTGCGGGGCGTCCTTGGTAGCTTTGGCGCGGTTCGCGCTCTCGCGTTTCAGGTCGTCGATGATGACCTTGGGGTGGACCTTTTCCTGAATGTACAGCACCGGGGCCTGGACGATCAGGCCGGACCAGCCCTGCTCATCCTTGCCGCCCCAGACCATCTGCGGGTAAAGGTCGCGGTTGCGGCGCTCATAGGCAAGCTGGATCGGCGTCTTGTCCTGCTCGCGCATGATCGGCTCGAACTCGGTTGTCGGGATGTTCTTGCGCGTGGCGTCATGGGTGAGGGTTTCGACCTCGGTGTATTTGATCGACAGATACTGTGATCCGCGGTCGGAGTGGTGGATCAAGCTTCTGTTATCTGGCGTCTTTCTTTGCCAGATCGCTTGCGCCAACGCATCGAGCACGAGGTGGGTCTTCATCGAAGTCGAGGCGCGCCAGCCCACGATCCGACGCGCAAACACGTCAATCACGAAGGCCATATAGACGGTGCCGGACCAAATGGGCACATAGGTGAAATCTGAAACCCACAGCTTGTTCGGCCGATCGCCTTGAACAGGCGGTCACCTTGTCATCCGGGCACGGCAGAGACGTGTCCGGGTTGGGTGTGGTGACCTTTTTGCCGCAGACGACCCCTCTGATCCCCAGGCCACGCATCAAACGTTCCACGATGCAGCCGTTGCCCGGCAGGCGAATGCGGGCATTCGCCGAGAGGGGGGCGGCGTCTTCACCCTGCCGTCGCAAGACATGCCAGATCTTCCGCGCGGCATAGAGTTTGCGGTTGGCATTCCAGGCCGCGTCGATCTTGACGCTCAAGGTGGCATCGGACTTGGCGCGGGCTGAAGCCCGTTCAGGATCATGCGCGATGGCACGCTGGTCGTAATAGGTGGAAGGGGCAAACTGCGTTCGCGGGTTCTCTCGGACCGGTGGCGTTCACCCGCTCACCCTGCAGATCGGCTCGACCCCGTGTGCCTCTCGGCTTTCCTCAATGAAATCGATCGTTTGCGAAATGGGCGGTCGAGCTCCACCTGCGCAAAATTCGCGTTCGCCAGTGGGCGCGAACCAGTGGCGCCTTCACTGGCTCACCCTTGCGCAGGATCTCATTGGCTTGTCGAAGTTCACGCATTTCACGCTCAAGCTCGTTCGCCATTGGGCTTGAACCAATGGCGCCTCAATGGCTCACTCCGCGCGATCTCAGCGCTGGTCGGGCCCGGCCGTTCGCCGCCATCGCGCTGGACCTGTCGCATCCAGACGCGAAGGCTGTCCGGCGAACACCCCAATTTATCCGCGATCGCTGTCAGCGCCGCAGCTCCGCTTTGATAATCATCGCGGTGTTCCATCGCCAGCCGCACCGCACGTTCGCGGAACTCAGGTGAATACGGCTTCGCGGTCTTCTCCTTTGATGTCTGTTCCATAAACGCCAATTCTCAGAGAGTTTTGCCCTCCGGTAAACCCGGGGCGGTACAGCCGTGTAAGCCAGGCGCACCTCGCCATTTTCTTCGACGACCGTCGCCTGACCCACGGTCTCTTCCCGCCGCCCGGTCCAGCCTTCGGGGCCTGAGCGGTCAAACACCCAAGTCAGCCGGTCGGTCTGCCCGTCGTCATAGGTAAAATCCTCGACCACCGTCAGGCGTTGGCGTCCGCGGGAAAGAAGCCCGTCCAGATGTGCGCGAAAGCGCCGTTCCTCGCCGGTCAGCCAGACCCGGAATACACCCGCTCCGCGCTTGCGGCCAACAAAGGCCTGATCCAGCGTGACTGGCCGCGTGGCAACCGTCGGCGAGGCGCAGCCACCAAGCGCCAAAGCACCGGTCAGAAACAGGCGACGATCCATCTTGTCTTCCGTGCAAAATGGCGCACGGAAGATAGGGCGCGCTATTCCACTGTCACGGATTTTGCCAGATTGCGCGGCTGATCGACATCGGTGCCTTTGGCAATGGCGGTGTGATAGGCCAAAAGTTGCGCCGGAATCGCGTACAGGATCGGCGCAAAGACCGGATCAACCGCAGGCATGGTCAGCGTGGCCCAGCAGCCCGCGCCTGCCTCGGCCAGACCGGCCGCGTCCGAAATCAGCAGCACCTTGCCGTGCCGCGCCATCACCTCTTGCATGTTCGACACGGTCTTGTCGAACAACCCGTCACGCGGAGCCAGCACGATCACCGGCACGTCGGCGTCGATCAGGGCGATGGGTCCGTGCTTCAGTTCACCCGATGCATAACCTTCGGCATGTATATAGCTGATTTCTTTCAGTTTAAGTGCGCCTTCCAAGGCCATCGGATACATCGGGCCACGTCCCAGGAAAAGTATGTCCTGTGCGCGGGCCAGATCTTCGGACAGCTTCGCAATTTCGCCCGACACCCCGAGGGCATGGTTCATCAATCCCGGCAAGGCATGCAGCGCGTCCAGATGGGCCGCCACGCTGGGCGCATCCAGCCGTCCCCGGTCCGCGCCCGCCTTCAGCGCCATCAGCGCCAGCACCATGAGCTGCGACGTGAACGCCTTGGTCGAGGCCACGCCAACCTCGACCCCCGCCATGATCGGCAGGGTCAGATCGGATTCCCGCGCGATGGACGATGTCGGCACATTGACCACCGACACCACCTTTGCCACGCTGTCCTTGGCATAGCGCAGGGCGGCCAGCGTGTCGGCGGTTTCGCCCGACTGGCTGACGAAGACCGCCCATTGCGCGGGCGACAGCGGCGGCTCGCGATAGCGGAATTCCGACGCGATATCGATATCGCAGGGCAGACCCGCCAAGGCTTCGAACCAATATTTCGCGACATGGCAGGCATAGGATGCAGTGCCGCAGGCCACCAGAACGACGCGGTCCACCCCGGCGAAATCCACGTCTTGCGGCAGCGTCAGCATCCCGTCGCGGCTGTAGTGGCGCAGCCCATCGGCCAGCACAACCGGCTGTTCGGCGATTTCCTTGGCCATGAAATGTTTGTAGCCGGCCTTTTCGATCCGTGTAGCATCGATCTGGATCCGGGTTTCGGCGCGGTTTGCAAGGCGGTCGTGATCATCAAAGATCCTGGCTCCGGCGCGGGTGATGATGGCCCAATCGCCTTCTTCCAGATAGGTCACTCGGTCGGTCATCGGGGCAAGGGCGATGGCGTCTGATCCCACGAACATCTCGCCCGTGCCATGGCCGATGGCCAGGGGGCTGCCTTTGCGGGCGGCGATGATCAGGTCTTCTTCGCCGTCAAACAGAAAGCACAGCGCAAAGGCACCGTGCAGGCGCTTCAGGGTCTGGCGGGCGGCCTCGACCGGGGTGGCCCCGCCGTCCATCGCCTGCCGAACCAGAAGCGCGACGGTTTCGGTGTCGGTCTGGCTTTCCTGCGCATATCCTGCGGCGGCCAGATCTTCGCGCAAGTCACGGAAATTTTCGATGATTCCGTTGTGCACCACCGCCACGGGACCGGCCTTGTGCGGGTGTGCATTCGCCACCGTCGCCGCACCATGCGTGGCCCAGCGGGTATGCCCGATGCCAGCCTTGCCGGGCAAGGGATCATGTACCAGCAAATCCGATAGGTTGACCAGTTTGCCCACCGCACGCCGCCGATCCAGTTTGCCGTTGTTCACAGTGGCAATGCCAGCCGAGTCATAGCCGCGATATTCCAGCCGTTTCAGGGCTTCGACCAACAGGGGGGCGACCTCATGATTGCCCAGAACACCCACAATTCCACACATATGATTATCCTTTGGCCTTGGCGGCCTTGATGGCTTTGAGACGGTCAAAAAGTTTGGTGGCAAGGCCGGGTTTGTTCACCTGCCTGGCGCGCCCCAGGGCGATGGCTTCGGCAGGGACATTGTCGGTGATGACCGAACCGCTGGCGGTCAGCGCGCCATCGCCCACTGTGACCGGGGCCACCAGCATGGTGTCCGACCCGATGAAGGCGTGTTTGCCGATCCGCGTGCGATGCTTCATCACACCATCATAATTGCAGGTGACAGTCCCTGCGCCGATATTCGTATGCTCGCCGATATCCGCGTCACCGATATAGGTCAGATGCCCGACTTTGACGCCTTCATCCAGAATGGCGTTCTTGATTTCAACAAAGTTTCCAACATGCACATCTTCGGCCAGTTCTGCGCCGGGGCGCAGGCGGGCAAAGGGGCCAACGGTCGCACCCCGGCTGATGTGGCAGCCTTCCAGATGGCAAAAACCCTTGATCTCGGCACCCGACTCCACGGTCACACCGGGGCCGAAGATCACATTCGGCCCGATGATGGCATCGCGCCCGACCACGGTATCGAGCGCAAAGAACACGGTATCGGGGGCCGTCAGCGTGACACCATTGTCCAAGGCTTCACTGCGCGCGCGCGACTGGAAGGCGGCTTCGGCCTCTGCCAGTTGCGCGCGGGTGTTCACGCCCAGTGTTTCGGCCTCGGGGCAGATCACCACACCCGCCGACAGCCCATGCTTGCGCGCAAGTTCGGGGATGTCGGTCAGGTAATATTCACCCGCCGCATTGGCATTGCCCACTTCGGCCACAAGGCGAAACAAAAGCTGCGCGTCAGCACAGACAACACCAGAATTACAAAGGGTAATGCGGCGTTCTTCATCTGTTGCATCCTTGAATTCCACGATGCGGTGCAGGTTTTCACCATGCGCCACCAGCCGCCCATAGCGACCCGGATCCGCCGCATGGAAGCCAAGCACCACCACCGCATGCCGTGCCCGGGCGGCCTGCATCGCCTCAAGCGTTTCGGGCCGGATAAAGGGCGTGTCGCCATAAAGCACGAGCACATCGCCCGTGGCATCGGCCAACAGCGGGGCCGCCTGAGCGACCGCATGGGCGGTGCCCTTCTGTTCGGCCTGCACGACGGCGAGCGCGTCTTCGTCAAAGGCAAGGGCGGCTTTTGTAACGGCATCGGCCCCGTGCCCCGTGACCACGATGGTGCGCTGTGGCCCCAAGGCCCGGCCGGCAAGCATGGCATGGTGCAACAGTGGGCTGCCTGCGACATGATGCAACACCTTGGGTAGGTCGGAATTCATCCGTGTGCCCTGACCTGCCGCCAAAATGACCAATGAAACCGACATGCTGGGCCTTTCCTTATGCGTTCCCCCGTTTTACCCATGGGGCATCGGGCCGCAAGGGCCGTGTTCCTCACGCAAGGTTACAATCAATGCGCACCGTTGTTTTCGATCTGGACGGCACGCTTGCCGACACCAGCGCCGACCTTCTGGCCGCCGCCAATGCCTGTTTTCGCGGCCTTGGTCATGGTGACATGCTGGGCCCCGCCGATACACTGACCGCGTTTCATGGAGGTCGGGCGATGCTGCGGCTGGGGTTTGCGCGGCTTGGTGCAGAGGACGAGGCCCTGATCGACGCACAGTATCCGGTGCTGCTGGAGGCTTACGCGCAGGCGATCGACGTGCATACGCGGCTGTATCCGGGGGCGGTGCAGGCGGTCGAGGCACTGCGCCGCGACGGGTTTGCCGTGTCGATCTGCACCAACAAACCCGAAGGGCTGGCGCAGGAACTGACCCGTCGTCTGGGCATCCGCGATCTGTTCGGCGCGCTGATCGGGGCAGATACCCTGCCCACCCGCAAGCCCGACCCGGCCCCCTATGTGGCGGCGGTCACGCAGGCGGGTGGCGCGGTGGCGCGGTCCATGCTGATCGGGGACACGGACACGGACCGCAAGACCGGGCTGGCTGTGGGGGTGCCGGTGGCGCTTGTCACCTTTGGGCCCGAAGGCCGCGGTGTGGCACGGCTAACGCCCGAGGCGCTGCTGGATCATTTCGATGATCTGCCGGATCTTGCGGCGCGTCTGCTGTGCTAAGCGTCAGTTGACAAAGGCCCGGCGGCACCAACGGGCGGTATCGGCGTATTCATTGGCCAGTTGTTCCGGGGTGCGTGTCGCCATGATCCGGCCAAATCGCTGGACCATCGCACGGCGGCGTTGGTCTTCGCTGCCGGGCACCTGATCCAACATCACAAGGGCGGCGCGTTGCGCGTTGTCGCGGGTGTTGCGGGCGATGACACCCATGTCATACAGCTCGGACGAGACGATGAACAGCATCGCTGCGCAATGCAGCGCCTGAGCCGCGCGCCCGTCAATCACCAGATCCGCCTTGGCAGGCAGGGCCAAAGCAAGGGTCAGACAGAGGGCGGCACAGATTTGGCGCATGGGGTATTCCTTTTTTCTGAACTCCAAGGTGACACAGCCCGTCCATCGCGCCAACCCATTGACGATGCGCGGATTGCCACGCATGTTTGCCGCATGGAACGCTTTACCAGCAGCTTTACGCAACAAGAACCCATCCCTGACGCGGGGATCGAGGCTGCCGTGGCCGTTCTGCGCCACGGACGGCTGCACCGCTACAATACCGCAGCCGGAGAGGTGGCCGAAACCGCCCTGCTGGAAGAGGAATTCGCCGCCTTTACCGGTGCGCGCTATTGCCTTGCGGTGGCTTCGGGTGGCTATGCCATGGCGACTGCCCTGCGCGCGCTTCAGCTTGGCCCCGGTGATCCGGTCCTGACCAACGCCTTCACGCTGGCCCCGGTGCCGGGGGCGATTGCCAGCATCGGTGCCCGACCGGTGTTCATCGAAACAACGTCCGATCTGACCATCGACTTTGGCCATCTGGAACGCATGGCCCGCGAAACCGGGGCGCGGGTTCTGATGTTGTCGCATATGCGCGGGCATCTGTGTGACATGGATCGGCTGATTGCGCTGTGTGACGGTCTGGGCGTCAAGGTGATCGAGGATTGCGCGCACACCATGGGTGCCGCATGGAACGGGGTGCCGTCCGGGCGTCATGGTGTGATGGGGTGCTATTCGACGCAGACCTACAAGCACATGAATTCGGGCGAGGGCGGTCTGATCGTCACCGACGACGCGGATCTGGCGGCGCGATCCGTTTTGCTGTCGGGAAGCTATATGCTTTATGCCCGCCACTGCGCCGCCCCGCCGCCCGAGGTGTTCGAGGCGCTGCGGCTGGATATTCCCAACATCTCGGGCCG
>JBKBOF010000110.1:0-9538 GCA_046294955.1 Paracoccaceae bacterium | reverse complement strand
CCATTGGGTTGTCGGGGTTCGACAGGTATAAAAGCTTTGCGTCGGTTTTGGTCGCGGCGTCCAGAAGTGCCTGCGGGTCTTCATGATTGCCGAGATAGGGAACGCGGGTCAGCGCGCCACCAAAACCTGCAACATGAAAAGCAAAGGTCGGATAGGCGCCCAGACTGGTGACAACCGGCGTGCCCGCCTGCACCGTCAGGCGGCACAGCAGCCCCAGCAGGGTGTCGATGCCTCCCGCCACAACAATATGGTCGGGCGTGGTGCCATGATGCAGGGCAAGCGCCTGTTTCAGGTCGTGATTTTCCGGGTCGGCATACATCCAGACGTCTTCCACCGCCCTTTGCATTTCCGAAATGGCCGTGGGTGACGGGCCGAACAGGCTTTCATTCGCCCCCAACCGTGCGCGGAACGGGCGGCCCATCGCGCGCTCTTGTGTCTCGGGGCCGACGAACGGCACAGAGGCGGGTAGCGATGCGGCATGGAGGGTCAAAAAGCGGCTCATGATGGGGCGCAGACTGTCGGGAAAGCGGGCGTCCCGCAAGGGGGCGTGCAGGCGTTTTTCACGTTGTATCAACGCCTGCGAGGCGTGTTTTGGTCGCGCACGCTGGAATGGAGAACAGCAGCGTTCCCAACGCGCGCCACCAGTTTGTCAGCCGATTTCAGACAGGCGCAAGACGGCGGCGTGCAGTTTTGCTGCCTCGTTTTCGCGGGCCTCCAGATTGGAGCGGGCCTCGATCACCACATCCTCGGGGGCCGAGGCGACAAAGGCCGGGTTGTTCAGCCGCCCCTTCAGCCCGCCGATTTCCTTGGCCAGTTTGTCGAGCGATTTTTGCAGCCGCGCCTTTTCCTCGGCAATGTCGATCACGCCTTCCAGCGGGATGGCAAAGGTTGCCCCTTCGGCGGCCACGGTGATTGCGCCCTTGGGGGCGGCATCGGCGCGCGACAGCGCCTCGATCCGCGCCAGACGCTGGATCAACATCTCGTTGTTGTCCCATGCCTTTTGTGCGGCCTCGTCCATCGCAATGGCAACCAGATCCAGCTTCAAACCAACCGGTACATGCACCTGCGCGCGGGCGGACCGGATGTCGTCGATCAACGTCGTGACCCATGTCATCTCGGCCATCGAGGGTGTGTCGATCAGGCTGGCGGGCAGGCTGGGCCAGTCGGTGTGGACCAGCATCTTGGCGCGGGAACCGGTGATTGACCACAACTCTTCCGTGATGAAAGGCATCATCGGATGCAGAAGGATCATCGATTGATCCAGCACCCAGGCCATGGTTGCGCGCGTCTCTGCCGCCTGTTCGCCGTCGAACAACGGCTTCGCGAATTCCACATACCAGTCGCAGACCTTGCCCCAGACAAATTTGTAGAGCGTGTCGGCGGCCTGATCGAAGCGGTAGTTTTCCAGCGCTTCGCTGACGTCTGCAACCGCCTTGGTGGTCTCGCCGATGATCCATTTGTTCACGGTGGCACTGGCCTGCGGTGGCATGGTTTGGGTCTGGTGCCCCTCCCATACGCCGTTCATTTCGGCAAAGCGGCAGGCGTTCCACAGTTTGGTGCCAAAGTTGCGATAGCCCGCGATGCGGCTGGTATCCAGTTTCAGCACGCCGCCAAGGCTGGCCATGGCGGCATTGGCGAAACGCAGCGCATCAGCGCCGTATTCGTCGATGATCTCCAAGGGATCAATGACGTTGCCAAGCGATTTCGACATCTTCTTGCCCTTGGCGTCACGCACAAGGCCATGCAGATAGACGGTGTGGAACGGGATTTCATTCACCACAGCCAGCTGCATCATCATCATCCGCGCGACCCAGAAGAACAGGATATCTTGGCCGGTCACCAGAACCGAGGTCGGGAAGTATTTTGCCAGTTCCGGGGTGGCTTCGGGCCAGCCCAGCGTGCCGATCGGCCAGAGGCCGGAGGAGAACCAGGTGTCAAGCACATCGGGGTCGCGCCAGACCGGATAAACCAGCTGGGTCGGGTCTTGGCTGACAGTGTAGTCCGCAAGGGCGGCGGCGAGGGCCTCAACGGCAGCGGCGCGATCCGCCACTTCAATGATGCGCGCGGCATTCAGCGGGTGCGGCAGGCTGGCCAGATCGTCGCGGAAGCTGTCGGCAACCGTGTCGAACAGGGCAGAGCAATGGAAGCGTGCCTCACGGTCGATATAGCCGCCATCGCCGAGGATGGTCAGGATCTCGACCTGATCCAGGGCGTTGTCGCCTTCGTCATCGACAAAATCTGCGGCATCAAAGGCTAGTCCATACCACACCGGGATCTGGTGCCCCCACCAAAGCTGGCGGCTGATGCACCAAGGCTCGATATTCTCCAGCCAGTGGTAATAGGTTTTCTCGCCCGATTCCGGGATGATGCGGGTGCGACCGGTGCGCACAGCATCGAGCGCGGGTTCAACGATCTTGGCGGTGTCAACGAACCATTGGTCGGTCAGCATCGGCTCGATCACGACCTTGGAGCGGTCCCCAAACGGCTGCATGATCTTTTTGCTCTCGACCACCGGCTCGCGGGTCAGGTGTTCACTGCCGGTTTCCGGGTCGATCTGTTTCATAAGGGTCGTCACGGCAAGGCCAATGGCGTTGATGTCGGCCACTACCTGTTTGCGGGCCTCGAAACGATCCAGCCCACGGTATTTTTCCGGCACGAGGTTGAGAGTGTCCACCTCTGTCTCGGTCGTCGGTGATCCGGCGGCAATCGCGCGGGCGCGTGCCACCGCATCTGCGTAAGGGGCGCCATCGGCGCGCATCGCGCCCTTGGTGTCCATCAGGCGATAGCAAGGCAGGTTCGCGCGCTTAGCGACGGCGTAGTCGTTGAAGTCATGCGCGCCGGTGATCTTGACCGCGCCCGAGCCAAAGGTGGGGTCGGGGTAGTCATCGGCGATGATCGGGATCAGACGGTCGCAGAGCGGCAGATGCACCATCTTTCCGATGATCGGCTGATACCGGGTGTCGGCCGGGTTCACCGCCACCGCACCATCGCCCAGCATCGTCTCGGGCCGGGTCGTTGCGATCGAGATATAATCGCGCGTTTCGCGAAGCGTCACCGCGCCGGTTTCATCTTTCTCGATGTATTCATAGGTTTCCCCGCCCGCGAGGCGGTATTTGAAATGCCACATGTGGCCGTCAACTTCGGTATTCTCGACCTCCAGATCCGAAATCGCGGTTTCGAAATGCGGATCCCAATTCACAAGGCGCTTGCCGCGATAGATCAGGCCCTTGGAATACATGTCCACAAACACCTTGATCACGGCGTCGTGGAAATGGCCGGACATGGTGAAGGCTTCACGCGACCAGTCCATGGACGCGCCAAGACGCTGATCCTGTCCGATGATCGTGCCGCCGGACTGCTCTTTCCAGTCCCAGACCTTGGCGATGAACGCCTCGCGCCCCATGGTGCGGCGGTCGGGCAGGTTTTGCCGTGCAAGTTCACGTTCCACTACCATCTGGGTTGCGATCCCGGCGTGGTCCAGCCCGGGCTGGAACAGCGTGTCGTCCCCCCGCATCCGGTGCCAGCGAATCAGGATGTCCATCAGCGTGTGGTTGAACGCATGACCGACGTGCAGAGTGCCAGTCACGTTCGGCGGCGGCAGCAGGATGCAGAAAGGTTTGCCATCCGCTTTCGCGTTCGCCCCTGCACGGAACGCCTTGGTATCCAGCCAGCGCTTCGAGATGCGAGGTTCCGCCTCGGCGGGTGAGAAGGTCTTTTCCATCGGCATGGGCATATTCCTTTTGATCGCGCAGGTTTTAACGCGGCTCCGGTCCAAGGGAAAGCCGCAGATGCGCGCCCTAGACCGCGCGGTCGATCTTTGTGCTGAGGTGGATCAGGCTTTCGGATGAATGGACGCCTGTCATCGCGCCGATCTGGTCCAGCACCTGATCCAGAACCTGCGTGTTGGGACAGGCGATCTGCAACAAAAGATCAATGCGTCCGCTGGTGGTGAACACGCGCTCCACCTCGGATATCGACTTCAGCCGGGTCAGCAGTGCGGCTTGTGTGCGCGGCTCGATCATCAGCAGAACGGTGGCGCGCAGGCGGTTCGGATCCGCCCCTTCGCCCAGTTTCAAGGTGTAGCCCGCGATGGTGCCGCTGTCCTCCAGCCGTTCCAACCGGGCTTGAATGGTAGAGCGCGCAACCTTGAGCCGTCGGGCCAGCATCGCCAGCGACAGCCGTGCATCGGCGCGCAGAAGGGCAATTATGTTGCGATCCAGATCATCCATGCGAATTGACCGATGTTTTCGTCATTATAACGACTCTAGACTCCGTTTATATAGTTTTGTTCGGTGCGTTTGTGCCTCATATGCCGCATCCTACGTTGCAGGAAAAGGGCGGTTCATACGCACCTGGCCTGGTTTTAGATAACCACGCTGGTGCCCCCCGTTCGTTGCAACGGTCAAGGGCTATGCGTCTTGTTGGCAGGAAGGGAAACGCCGATGGGACTTTCCAAGACGATCTGGACCAATCCGACCGAATATCTGCGGGTCGAACAGCCCGAAAACCCGGTATTGTTCTTCGCACCGACCGTGGTGCAAGCCTCGGCCCGGCGGTTCATCGATGGCTTTCCGGGCATGGTGACTTATGCGGTCAAGTCCAACCCGACCGAGGAAGTGATCGAAAACCTGTCGGCGGCCGGTGTGCGGGGCTATGACTGTGCCAGCGGCTTCGAGATCGACCTGATCCGTCGCCTCGCACCCGATGCCGCGATCCATTACAACAACCCGGTGCGCGCACGGCACGAAATTTCCCATGCGGTCAAGCGTGGTGTGAAATCCTACAGCGTTGATTCGAAATCGGAACTGGCGAAGCTGATCGAAATGGTTCCGGCCGAGGGCACCGAGATCAGCGTGCGGTTCAAACTACCGGTGGCCGGGGCTGCATATAACTTCGGTGCCAAATTTGGCGCGACCGAAGACGTTGCTGTCGAGTTGCTGACAATCGTGGCCGAGGCCGGGTTCATCCCGTCGATCACCTTTCACCCCGGCACACAATGCACCGATCCGCATGCGTGGGAATCGTACATTCGCGAGGCGGCCGAGATTGCGCGCAAGGCTGGCGTCACCATTGCGCGGCTGAATGTCGGTGGTGGCTTCCCAAACCACCGGATGCACGGCGTCGTGCCGCAACTGGAAGATACCTTTGCCCTGATCGACCGTGTGGCGACCGAAGCCTTTGGCGATGACCGCCCGCTTTTGGTGTGCGAGCCGGGCCGCGCTTTGTGTGGCGATGCCTTCACGCTGGCCGCACGGGTCAAAGCATTGCGCGACGACAGCCATGTGTTCCTGAACGACGGGGTCTATGGGTCGCTGACCGAACTGCCGCTGATCGGGGTGATTGACCGGATCGAAGTGCTGTCGCCGGACGGTGTCAAACGCGACGGTGATCCACAGCAGCGCATCGTGTTTGGCCCGACCTGCGATTCGGTGGACCGTCTGCCCGGTGAAGTGCCGTTGCCCGGCGACATCGCCGAGGGTGATTTTGTCATCGTGCACGGCATGGGTGCCTATTCAACGGTGACCAACTCGCGCTTCAATGGCTTTGGTGATCTTGGTCTTGCTACGGTCCTGTCCCTGAAGGTCTGATTTCGACATCGTTTTGCACTGATATACGCCCCCGGCTGGACAAACCCAACCGGGGGCGTAACTCTTTGTGGCAAAAGCAAAGGGATCGGCATGACCAAGTTCGGCAAGGCGCAAGGTGTGGGGCGGCGCGAGGATATCCGCTTTTTGACCGGACAGGGGCGTTATGTCGATGACATCGCCCCCGAAGGCGCGCTGCACGCGCTGTTCCTGCGGTCAGACCATGCGCATGGCCAGATCACCGCGCTTGACCTTGGTGCTGCGCGCGCGGCACCCGGCGTGCATCTGGTGCTGGATGCCGGGGCACTTGAAGGTTTGGGCGTGTCCTTGGGCATGAAAGGGCAGCGCCTGCGAGGTGAAAACGGAACTCTGGGCGCAGGGCCTGAACGCCCGGTTCTTGCACACGGGCGTGTGCGTTTCGTCGGCGAGGCGATTGCGGTCGTCATCGCGGACACAATGGCACAGGCTTGTGATGCCGCCGAGTTGATCGCGCTGGAAGTGGACGGTCTGCCCGTTGCCCTTGCCCTGTCGCCGGGCGCCCCCGCGATCCACCCCGACGCACCGGAAAATCTGGCCTACGACTGGCAGATCGGGCAGGCGGCCGAGGTGGATGTGGCCTTCGCCGATGCTGCCCATCGGGTGGCGCTGGAGGTGGTCCACAACCGCATCATCGTCAATGCAATGGAGCCGCGCGGCTGCTTTGCCGAATGGGACGGTGCCCGTCTGCATTTTTGTGTGAACGGGCAGGGCGTCTGGACCCAGCGCAATGAACTGGCCCGGATGCTGGGCCTTGCGCGGGACGCTGTGCGCGTGACCAACCCTGATGTGGGCGGCGGCTTTGGCATGAAGGCCATGACCTACCCGGAATATGTGGTGGTTGCGGCAGCGGCGCGCAGGCTGGGCCGCCCGGTGCGCTGGATCGCCACGCGGGGCGAGTCGATGCTGACCGACAATGCGGGCCGGGATCTGGTGGCGCGGGCAGAACTGGCTTTTGACCCGGATCTTCGAATCACGGGCTACCGCGTTAACCTTGTCTCCAACCTCGGGGCCTACAACTCGCAATATGGGCAACCGATCCAGTCGGAGTTGTTTTCCAAGGTGCTGACAGGGGTTTACGACATCAAGGCGGCCCATCTGCGGGCAGTGGGGGTTTATACCAACACCACGCCGGTCGATGCTTATCGCGGCGCTGGCCGGCCCGAGGCGATCCTGACCATCGAGCGTGCGATGGACGAAGCGTCCCGCCAGTTTGGGGTGGATCCCTTTACCTTGCGCGAGCGGAATTTCATCCGCAGCTTCCCCTACCGCAGCGCCACGGGCGAGTTGATTGATGTGGGCGATTTTTCGCGGGTGCTCGCACGGGCCCGGATTGATGCAGATGTCGCGGGCTTTGCGGCGCGAAAAGCCGACAGTGCCGGGCGGGGGCGCCTGCGCGGAATGGGCCTTGCCACCTATATTGAAAGTATTCTGGGTGATGCCGATGAAACCGCGCGGTTGACGCTGGATGCGGATGGCGGGGCCACGCTGTATGTTGGGACGCAATCAAACGGGCAGGGGCATGAAACTGTCTATGCCCGGATGGTGGCGGACTGGACCGGCCTGGCCGAAGATGCGGTGCGCATTGTGCAAGGTGACAGCGATGCCATTCCAAAGGGGGGTGGCACCGGTGGGTCGCGGTCAGTGACCGTGCAAGGCACCGCGATGCGGGCAACGGTTCAGCACATCGTGTCGGCGTTCGAGGCGTTTCTGGCCGGTGAATGGGCGGTGGATGCTGTGGCTTTTGATGGCAGCGCCTTTGGGGCCACGGGCAGCAATCTGCGTTTGACACTGGCCGAAGCGGCAGATCTGGCGCGTTTGCGCGGGCGACAAGACCTTTTGGATGTCAGCCAGACCATCACGTTGGATGGGCGTAGCTATCCGAACGGTGCGCATATCGCCGAAGTCGAGATTGACCCCGACACCGGCGCTTTGGTGATGGACCGTTACACTGTGGCCGATGATTTCGGCACTCTGATTGCGCCAGAACTGGCGATCGGGCAAGTGCACGGCGGCGTGGCGCAGGGCTTTGGGCAGGCCGTGTGCGAATCTGCGCATTTTGACGCGCAGGGTCAGCTTTTAACGGCAAGTTTCATGGATTATGCCATGCCGCGCGCGTCCGACTTGCCGATGTTCGGCTTTGCCAGTGAACCGGTGCCGTCGATCATGAACCCCTTTGGGATGAAAGGTTGCGGCGAGGCTGGCACGGTCGGGGCCTTGGGCGCGATCTCGAACGCCGTGCGCGATGCGCTTGCCCCGGCAGGGGTGGCACGGGTGGACATGCCCTTTACCCCCGTACGGATCTGGCAATGGCTGAAGGAGGCGCAAAACGGCACTTCTTGACCTGATCCGCCATTGGGCGCGCCGCCATCCCGTGGTGCGAACAGATGTAAGCGAACCGCCGCCGGGTGTTGCGCGCGGAGTTGTTGATCACGTGATCATTCTGGATGGCACCATGTCAAATCTGCTGGCGGGTCAGGAAACCAACGCAGGGCTGGCCTTTCGGGTGCTGTGTGTGCCGACCCCAGGCCCGCGGCGGCGTGTCTATTACGAGCCGGGCCTGCAATGGGAAGGCTGGCGCAATCTGGGGGCCGTTGCGCAAGGCCGCGGCATCAACCGTCAGATCCGCCGTGCCTATGGCTGGCTTTCCAGCCACTACCGCCCCGGTGACCGGATCTTTTTGCTGGGCTATTCGCGTGGGGCCTATGCCGTTCGGTCGCTTGCCGGGGTGATCGACAGGGTCGGTCTGCTGCGGCATGACTGTGCAACCGAACGCAACGTGACCTTGGCCTATCGCCATTATATGGCTGGACCGGACCGCCGGACCGCACAGATGTTTGCGCAGGAAAATTGCCATGCCGAGGCGCTGATCGACATGGTCGGCGTCTGGGATACGGTCAAGGCTCTTGGGCTGCGTTTGCCCTTGCTTTGGATGCTGACCGACAAGCGGCACGCCTTTCACAATCCCCATCTGGGTGCATCCATCCGGCACGGCTTTCACGCCTTGGCTCTGGATGAAACCCGCGCGGTCTTTGATCCGGTTCTGTGGGACTGTCCTGACGGGTGGGAGGGCAACGTAGAGCAAGTGTGGTTCCGTGGGGCCCATGCCGATATCGGGGGACAGATCGGCGCTTTCACGTCAGCGCGACCCTTGTCCAATATTCCTCTGGTCTGGATGCTGGACCGGGCCGAGGCCTGCGGACTTGCCCTGCCGAGCGGGTGGCGGGATCAGTTTCCTTGTGATCCAGCCGCCCCGATGGTGGGCACATGGCGGTCGTGGGGCAAGCTTTTCTTGCTGCGCCGTCGCCGGTCGGTCGGGCTGGACCGCAGCGAAAAGATCCACCAGACGGTGGTGCAGATGCCGGTTGGACCTGACCGACGGCTGAAGTCGATCTTGCGCTTTACACGGGCACCCCGGTAAACACCGCCATCGCAACAGGAGTATCCGATGACCCGCCCTGTCACCCTTGCCGCGACCCAGTTTGCCTGTAGCTGGGACTTGCCTGCAAATCTTGAATCTGCCGAAAGGCTGATCCGACAGGCAGCCACAGGTGGCGCACAAATCATTCTGGTGCAGGAATTGTTCGCGGCCCCCTATTTTTGCATCACGCAGCGTGCCGAGTATTTCGATCTGGCCCGTCCGATGGATGGAAACCCGCTGATCGCGCATTTTTCTGCGCTTGCCCGCGAGCTTGGAGTGGTGCTGCCCTGTTCCTATTTTGAAAGGGCAGGTCAGGCTTATTTCAACTCGGTCGCCATAATCGACGCCGATGGCCGGGTGTTGGGAAACTACCGAAAAAGCCATATCCCGCAAGGGCCGGGATATGAGGAAAAGTATTACTTCTCGCCGGGGGATACCGGGTTTCGGGTGTGGGATACGGCGTTTGGCTGCGTCGGTCTTGGTATCTGCTGGGATC
>JBKBOF010000109.1:0-9560 GCA_046294955.1 Paracoccaceae bacterium | reverse complement strand
CAAGGATATGCCGCAGCCAACGCACGCCTCGCCGTTTGTCGGCGCGCGAACACCGTCGTGCCACACCGTCACCGAGCGCCTAGAGGCACGCGCTCGGTCGGGACGTAGCGCAGCCTGGTAGCGCATCACACTGGGGGTGTGGGGGTCGCAGGTTCGAATCCTGTCGTCCCGACCAGTGGTTTCAATCACTTAGCATAAACTACCCGCCGCCCTTCGGGGCGCGGGTAGGCTATGGGCAGGCAACTGGGCAGTTTCGGCCCTGCCCGGCCCGTCGTATCTTTCGCCGAATCCTTCAACGCACTGTATTGAGAACATTCGACGAACGGTCTATCGTTGCGCCCAAAAGGGGGTGACGAATGGAACTCAAATCGTTTCGGGTAACGAACTTTCGGTCAATCAATGACAGCGGCGAAATCGACGTTTCGCGCATAACCGCGTTGCTTGGACGAAACGAAAGCGGGAAATCCAACGTTCTTCGTGCGCTGCACAGCCTAAACCCGGCGGACGGGTTCAAGGCGCTTAGCCCAATCAAAGACTTTCCACGTCATCGCAAGCTTTCGGAATGCAACGACAATACACCCGTCGTTGATTCGACTTGGAAGTTGACGGGATACGAACAGAAACACCTTGCCGAACTTTGGCCCGCTGCCCAAGGCGTGACCGAAGTTACTGTTGGCCGCCGATATGGGGACAAGCGATACGTTGGTATCGACGCGCCCGAAGCATCTTTCGACCTAACGGCCATTAAGGCGGACGCGCGAAAGATTGACGCGGCGGTGAAAGCGAAAGCGTCCAAGCTAACCGACGACCTGAAAACTCAATTGGAGCGTGCTTCAGACGCATTCGTTGCCGCTATCGGCGTGGGAGCAACCGCCGCGAAATGGGCCACATCGGCAACCCCTGCCTTAGCTGCACTTCGACAGGCGCTTGCGGCGGCTGATACCGAACTAACCGACGCACAAGACCAGAAAGTCGTCGCATTGGAGGAAATGGCCGAAACCATTCCCGGCAACGAAGAAGCGCATAAAAAGGCGCGTGGTTGGATTATCGAACGCCTTCCAAAGTTCATGTTCCTTGAAGACTACCCCGAAATAAAGGGTCAACAGGACATTGCACAGTTCCTTCAACGTAAGGGCGCGGGGACGCCTAGCCCGGCGGACATTAACTTTGAGAAGCTGTGTAAGGTCGCTGGATTAAGCCCCGACCAACTCCAAAGCCTTCTTCAACAAAACGACCAAGAAACACGTGGGCAGTTGGCCAACCGTGCCGGTTCCGTCGTAACAACGGCTATCCGCAAGCGTTGGAAGGACCGGGAATTGAAGGTGCGCTTCAATCTTGACGCCCAACACTTCGACACGCTGATTTCCGACCCTAACAGCACATATGACGTTGAAGTGAACCTTGATGAACGAAGCCGTGGCTTTCAATGGTTCTTCGCATTTTACATCGTCTTTGCAGCGGATACCGAAGACGGCGAGGCCGAAGGCGCGATTTTGCTATTGGACGAACCGGGCTTGTATCTTCACGCACGTTCGCAAGGCGACTTGCTGCGCCACCTTGAAGACGACTTCGCCAACCAAATCGTCTATACGACGCATTCCCCGTTCATGGTGCCGACACATCAATTGGATTGGGTTCGCACCGTCAACATAGCCGAAGAAGCTGGCACGACCGTATCGAACGACCCGACAGGCGATGCCCGAACCCTGTTCCCGTTGCAGGCCGCACTAGGTTACGACCTTGCCCAAAGCCTGTTCATCGGCCCGAACAATTTGGTCGTCGAAGGCGTGACGGATTTTTGGATATTGTCGGCGGTATCAGCGCACTTTAACGACCAAGGCAAAGCCGGTCTTGACGAACGCCTAACCATCACGCCCGCCGGGGGCGCGCAAAAAGTGCATTACATGGTGGCGTTGCTAACGTCGGAACAACTGAAGGTGCTTGTCCTGTTCGACGACGAAAAGGACGCCAAGGCCACGCGCGATGATTTGGTCAAAGGTAAGCTTATCCGTTCCGATAACGTCGTGTTCGCAAGCGAAGCCTTTGAAACGCCACCTGCCGAAGCCGACATTGAAGATATATTGGACCCGGCGGTTTACGAAGCACTTGTGCGCGAATCTTACGCCAAGGAACTGAAGGGCAAGAAATTGGAACTGAATGCCCACATTCCCCGCATAGCCCGTCGTTTCGAAGCGGCGTTCGACGCATTGTCGATTGGCTTTCACAAGACGCGACCAACAAAGCTGTTTCTGCAAAAGATGGCAAACGACCCATCGTCGGTGTTGCCAGCAGAAAGCGAAGGCCAGTTCGAACGCCTGTTCGAAGCAATCAACGCCGCACTTGAAAAGCACTTAGCACGATGATTTTCGGGCATAGAACCTACCCATAGCCTACCCAACTGTAGGAAATGACGAACGCTAAACATTTTATCAATGATTTTATTGAACTTTTCGTCGTATTATGACGATTGCCCCTCGCAGCAGGTGAGGGAATGCAGTTGAAAGGGGATTTTACGATGTATGGCGCAATGGATAGCTACCTGAACGTTGACACTTGGCACACTTCGCACCCGCTTGATGATGACAGGTTTTACAGGGCGCTTGCAAAGATTGTCCGCGACCCGAAATTCAGCGCCGAACAAATGGGCGAATACATGCGCGAAGTGAAGGGCGTCCACGGGGCGAACGAAGACAACAAGGTATTCAGCGACGTTATCGACCGTCGCGTTACCGAAGCCTACGCAATTCGTAAGTTCATCGAACTTGGGATTTGAATGGCAAAACCCCGACCAACGGGAAACGACGTTGGCCGGGGCGACACGGCGGCAAGGAAGGGGCAAGCGCCGCGTCTAGGGGATGAAGGGCAGGACGGTGCGAACTCCGGCGCGTTCCTTGCGCGCCAGCCGCCACAGGGGCACCGCGACGACAGGGACGGCGTCCAAGCCCAGCCGGTCAGCCCCGGCACGCGCCACGGCAGCGGAAACCGGCTCTGTCGGGTCATCCATGCCCACAAGGGCCAGCGTGGGGAATGTGTCGGCCTTAAACCGTTCGATGCCCGCCTTGGCAGCGTCGCTGGCATCCTGAACCCGGTGGACGATATGCAACAGCCGGTGGAAGGCCCGAAGCTGACTAGCGGGCGGGCCAAGGTCCGCAACTTCGGCCAACGCTACGTCGGCGCATTGGTCGAACGATACTAGCAGTGGCAAGGCTTGGTCGTCGTATGGTTCGTCGAACGGCTTGCTGAAATCCCAAGGCAACAGTTCGCCGAACCTGCCCCGTGTCATCACGTCATCCCAACGTTCGACCGGCTTGCGCTTTGCGCCGTATATGGCGCGCGGCGGATTGTCGCGGCGACGGGCAGCGCACGGGGTAAGGCGCGAAGCCGAACTTGCATCAAGCCATTGGGCGAACTGGCCAAGGCGCTGCCCGGCCAAGGTCATATCGCAACGCGGGTCTTCATGCGCGACGCAATGACCGGCGAATGAAAATTCAACTTTACCATCGCAGTTATGCGAACATAGCGGTCGGCAACGTCGCGAATGGTCTGCGCCATTTGGAACCCGTCCCCGATTTCCGGCTCCCATTTTTCAACCGCCGCAGTCTGCCAGCGCACATGTTGTTCGGACGGAACGCCAAGTAGTTCGGGCGGAAGTTTCATCATCACAACGGCAAGGTCACGATGCTTGCCGATTGCAGCGGATACATTCGCATATCCGCCGTCGGGATTTTTGGCTTCCCGTTCGACGAACCCGGCCCAACGGTCATAAACCCATTTGTCATCGGCCTTCATGGCGAAACGGTCGCGCAAGGCTTCCTTGGCCGTTGCTTCGTATGCATTGGCCCGGCTTTTCAGCGTAGCTTGCGCCGATTCCAGCGCCGCGACTGTCTGTGCCGAAACCTGCCCGCCGACGTGATGACGTTCGGGTTCGCTACGGGTCATGTCGCCAGTCAACGCCGTAATCTTCGTCGCACCGCTGCGAAGGGCCGTGTGGGCACCGATGATAGCGTTCTTCACGTCATTGTCGTGTTCGAACGAAGGGCTGGACGGGTCGCCTAGCCAAGCCCTCATTTGGCTGTCCCGCTGCGTTCCCTGAATAAGCGATACGGCGGCGTCGGTTTGAACCAAGGCCATGTTCGGAGCCTGCATTTTCGTTCCTTTCGTTCAAGCGTTGGTCGCGGGCATCGGCAATCAATTGGCGCTGCCAATCTGCCCACATGGGTTCCAGTTCGGATAATTCGTCGTCCGTCGCGCGGGTCGGGACGACGATGAAGTTGGACGGGGCGTGGCCATGCTGGACGATGAACCGGGCGCACGCTTCGTCGTCGGTTTCATCGTGTCGAACTTCCAACACGTTCGGCACGGCGACGGCGCGGCGCTGTTCAAGTTTGGCAAGACGGTTGGCGAGTGCGCTGGCCATGTCATCGCCCGGCCTCCAACGCGGCAATCCGGTCTTCAAGCTGCCCGCCTTCAATCAGCCGGGCCAAGACCATGATTGCGTTCGCATAGCGCGACAGGTCCGCCGTTTCGATTTCCCCGGCCAAGGTGCGCCGTATCAGCTTGGCAAGCGCCCGCTGGCAGTCCCGCGACGTGTCCAGGGGCAGGCGCACGACCTTCTTCGGCTTCTTACCCGTGTCGGCGGGCTGGCCCCAATCATTTCGGGGCTTTGCGGGTGTTTCAGCGGACGACATTCGGCACCATAGACCATAGTTTGCGACATCAATCGCCAAGAACTACAGTATGAACCCGCTTCAGGCTAGTCAAAATCCTTCGAAGATGAATAAATGGTCTTAGTTCGTGGTTTAATATTAAATCATCCATGTAATCTAAGCTGCGATTTATTGTTCGAATTGGTTCTTCGCTAATTTGTTCGATATCTATTTCATCGAACATTTCTCTTACAACTTCTTCGAAGTGCGACGTATTCCAACGATGCACGATGAAAAGCGGGTCGTTATGTGTCAACGTAGTGTCGGCGAACACTTCGTCGCGCCGCTGTTCCAAGTTTCGCCGAACCATTTCGACGACTGCCGGGTGACGTGGCATCCGGTCGGCCATTTCATACGCGATTGCATCGCACTGTTCGTCCGACCATCGGGTGACGAAGCCGTTGGCCGTTAGCGCCTGTTCGGCAAAGGGCCGGGTCAAGCCGATGGCGCGCCGTGCTGTTTCCAGCTTCAACGTGTCCAACGACGCCGACACTGGCAAAGCGTCCGACGTGACGAACAGCGTGTAGGCATAAAGCGCCCGAAGCCATGCCGCGCCATTATCGCGGTGAAGGCGATAACCTTCGTTCAAACTGTCCAGACATGGCGGCTTCCAAAGCGATGCTAAATCGACGGTCATTGCGATACTTCCTTTCAACTAGCGACCCTCGCCGTCCAAAGGCGGAGTTCAACGGTAAATTCGGCGAAATTTTCAATTGCAATTCAATTAGATAATTCAATGAAGGTTTGCCCACATTGTAACGGGCAGGCCATGGGCAGGCTGCAACCGCACCCCGCCAACACCGGGACGCCGGGACACCCCTAAAGGGGTGTGTCCCGTCGCGTCCCGCTAGGTGCGCCGGGACTGTCCCGTGAATGTCCCGCTATTGTCCCGCTGTCCCGCTTAGCGATTAGCATCGCCGCGATGGCCGCGTTTTGAACCGCGCCATGAACGCTGCCAATGCGATAGTAATCATTATGGACGGTCAAATGGCCGTCACGCACCAGTTCCGACCGGGCGCGATTGAACGACTTGCGCTTGGTATCGTCGTTCTCGCTTGGGGACTTCCGATAGAAGATTGGACGCCACGCTTCGATATGGACGCCAACGAATTCGCTATTGTCGTCTAGCACGCCGTGCGCGCCAGCGGCTTCGTTGAACGTCGCCATGCCTAAATGTTGGGTTGCGGTAAGTTCTTTGAAATTCCGCCGTTGGGCCGCGCTGTCATCGGGCACAACTACGCAGCTTGTTTCATCATCGCCGTCGTCGTCAGTTCCCACGATTATGCTTTTGAGGCGGAAGCCATGCGTTTCGCCGTCTTCGCCATCCTTGGCCTTTTCGACCCGCCATGTCCGTGCATCGCCGTTGCGTTCGACCAAGATTGCGGCGTCCAACGCGGCGAACAGGCTGGAATGCCCACGTAATCCCCTAGTGGCGTCCTTGCCAGTGTGGGCAACAAGAACGACTAACCCGGCAGTGAGGCGCTGAAGGGTCTTCGCGCCGCCAATGATTGCGCCCATGTCCTTGCTGCTATTTTCATCGGCACCGGGCGCGGCGCGGTTCAACGTGTCGATGATGATTACGACGCCGGGCGGACACAACGACGCAAGGTCGTCAACGTCTTGCGGGTCAATCAGGCTGAAGGGTTCAATGGAAAAACGAACGTCCAAGGGGAATGAACGCTGATAGTATCGCTCCCATGCGAGCGTTCGACCGCGATAACCGCCTTCGCCTTCAAGCGCGATGTATAGGACCGGGGCATTGCGGGTCGGATGGCCGAAGAAATGTTCACCCGTTGCGATTGAAGCGGCGGCGGTCGTGCATAAGAACGACTTTGCCGAACCGGATGCGCCGAACACTACGGCCAAACCTTCAGCCGGGAAAACGCCCTTGATGCGCGGCGGGGGTGAAGGCAAAGCCTGAAGTTCGGCGGCGGTTCGGAACTTGAACCGTTCGCGGCGCTTTGCGGCTTCGAACCGCATTTCAATCAGGTCTTGAAGAACGTCAGGGTCGGGTTTGGCGACCGACCAAATTTTACGCGCCTTCAGGCGACCGAACGGCTTCGACCATTCGAGAAATACGGGTTCATATGTGTCTGCTTCGGTCTTTAGCGACTGTGCAACGATGTAAACTATGTCGCGACCATCCGGCGGAACCAACGCCAGAACTTCGCGCATCATCTGTTGCTTGTCGTCCTTCGACGGCGGGTCGTTGAAGAACATTTGAATTAGGACGCGGCATTGACGTGCTGACGATGCTGTTCGGCATATTCCGACGTGGACGCCACAGGGTCGGATAGGCGGCTTTCTGCCCATTCCTGAAGGTCTTCGGCGGTATAGACGGGGAAGCGGCCAAGCTTGCGGAAACGCGGCCCGCCGCCGATGCACGCCAACTTGGCAAGGGTTTCGGTCGTCCCGAAGCCGAAGTTCGCCTGAAGGTAATCAGCCGCTTGATGGCGGCGAAGGTAGGTCGGTGTATTCACTTGTCGTCTCCTGACGTATAATTTTCGGAGACGACTAGATATTACCCTAAATATGTGGGCAGCAATGACAGAATATTTCCGCAATCATCGCGCTAATATTCCAACCAAGTAGTTCAACCTTCGGTCATATTGCGACGGCTGAACATTATCACCGTTGAAATATTCGACATAGATTGCCTTGGCAGCTTCACGACGGCTAGCGCCAGACGCGACAAGAGATTTGGCGCGCTGCAACGCAAGAGATTTGCTGCCCGGAATGCCGTTCTCAATTTCATACATCACGCCATCCCTTCCTTCAGCGGAACGACGTTCGAAGCGTCCGTTGCAACGCCAAGGGCAGCGGCAATACTTCCGGCGATGCTATCCGACGCACGGCGTAGCGGGTCGTCGGCAAGGTGCGCGTAACGTGCGGTCGTGGACGTTGATTTGTGACCTAGCAGCTTGCCCACAATAGGAAGCCCCATGCCCGACGCCGCGCCCATTGATGCGAAGCTATGGCGAAGGTCATGCAAGCGAAGGCCCGGCAACCCCGCGTGGGCAGTTACGCGCCGCCATGGCCGCTTCAGGTCGCTACGCGGTTTGCCCTTCGTTTCGCCGACGATGACATATGGATTGTCCTTCACGCGGGGAACTTCGGCCAAGACCAACATAGCCGCCGCGCCAAGCACTACGTTCTTCTTTCCGGTCTTCGAATCCGGCAGATTAAGAAACCCGTTGACCAAATCGACTTGCGACCATTCCAGCTTCAAAATCTCCGACATACGACAGCCGGTCAACAGCAACAGGCGAAGGGCCGCGATGGCGTAAGGGTCAATCTTTTCGCGTAGGTTTTCGGCGTCCTTCGGCCTGTGTTTCGCCTTCGCGCCTTCGTTGAACTGCCACGGCAAGCCTACGGTTTCGGCTTCGCGCAATGCATCGCCAAGGCGGCGAAGTTCATCGCCATATAGGTATCGTTCGTTTGCGTTGTCCTTGCCGACTTTCACGCCCCGGCGCGGGTTTTCCGTGATGTATTCGCGGCCAACAGCGAAGGTGAGAATGCCGCCCAACAATCGGACAGTGCGGCGGGCAACGCCTTCCCCGCCCCGCACAACGATACGCTTGCCTTCAGCCACCCGTTCACCGGCAGTTTCGCGAGCGGCAACGGCGCTGAAGAAATCTTCAATGTGGCGGCGCTTCAAATCCCTGACACGGCGATGACCCAACAGCGGCTTAATATGGTTTTCAATGGCCGCTTCGTCCGTTGCTTTTGTCGAAGCCTTCTTATGGCCGCACCCCTTCTTCACATATTCGTCGCAAAGTTCGGCGACGGTTGGGCTTTCTTCAACGACCGGCTTCGCGGCAACGTCTTCGCCCAACTGGACCTTCGCCAGCAATTCCATTGCCTTCTTGCGCGCCTGTTCGACGGTTAACGTCGGGAACGTGCCCACAGTCACTTTCCGGGTTTTCCCTTGGAAGTCGTATTGGACGATGAACGATTTCCGGCCCGACGGACGCACCCGGACGCCGAAGCCGGGCAACCCCCCGCACCACGTCACATAGTCGCTGGCGAGCGGCTCTAGGCCGTCCAGCACGGTCTTTGTCAGCTTGGGCTTATCGGCCTTGGCCATGGCAAAATCCTTCGGGTAGGTCATGGGTAGGTGTTTTCGGGTCATTTGATGACACGCCGTTCCACTCCAGTAAAGGACAATCCATGCGTAAACGGCTGATTTTCGTGGTTAATGGAAGTTTGGGAAATTGGCAGTAAACGCCAGTAAACCTATGAACCCCCACTGGGGGTGTGGGGGTCGGAGGTTCGAATCCTCTCGTCCCGACCAGTGGACAAGGACTTAGCTCACACTCCTCGAAACTTTCTGAGCATTTTTTCGGTCTGGTGGTGCGCTGGTGGTGCAGCCCAGAGCAACATCGCGAAACGCCTTGCATCGCGGACGCACACAATCTTGCGCCGTCTCCGGCTACCCCATCTGCGGGGATTCTCCCCACAACACCCCTGATAATGAGCGGTGATGAAGTCGCGCTCTTTCTCGCCCGCCTGCGTCGGGCTCCTGAGGGCGCGGCGTTTGACGAGCATGGCCCCGCACGCACTCTGAACCGGCGGTCATGGTTTCATGTGTAGGCCGGGAAAGCCGACAGACCCCGTCTTTCCGCCTGCACGAGCAAGAGATCGATCTCCGCCTCCTTTCAGGGTGCGGTTTCTTGCCGTGGCAATCTCGCTAGCCGCTCGTGCATCACCAAGCATGTGCAGGTTAGAGTCAGAGTCTGGCGGGCTTCGCCGTGACGGGATGAGGGTCGAGAGAGAGGCTCCCGGCCGCCCGTCATGGAGGTTTCCCCATGAATATGCAGGTTACAGGTGCCCACCGCGATGCGAGCGGCGGCT
>JBKBOF010000108.1:0-9581 GCA_046294955.1 Paracoccaceae bacterium | reverse complement strand
TGCGGGCGTTCCGCTGAAAGCCCCGGTCGCCGGTGTGGCGATGGGTCTGATCTTGGAAGATGACGGCAAATATGCCGTGCTGACCGATATTCTTGGCGACGAGGATCACCTCGGCGACATGGATTTCAAAGTGGCCGGCACCGCCAACGGCATCACCAGCCTGCAAATGGACATCAAGATTGCCGGCATCACGCCAGCAATCATGGAGCAGGCGCTTGCGCAGGCCAAAGATGGCCGGATGCACATTCTGGGCGAAATGGCCAAAGCCTTGACGCAGGCGCAAGCCTTCAGCCAATATGCACCGAAGATCGAAACAATGCAGATCCCGACTGACAAGATCCGGGAAGTCATTGGTTCCGGTGGCAAGGTTATCCGCGAAATCGTGGAAACGAGCGGAGCGAAAGTCGATATCAACGACGAAGGCATCATCAAGATCGCATCAAGCGATGCCGCCGCCATCAAGCGCGCTTATGACATGATCTATTCGATCGTGGCAGAGCCTGAAGAAGGCCGCGTCTATACCGGCAAAGTAGTCAAGCTGGTCGATTTCGGCGCGTTTGTAAACTTCTTCGGCAAGCGTGACGGTCTGGTGCACGTCAGCCAGATTGCGAACAAGCGTCTGAACCACCCCAACGAGATCCTGAAAGAAGGCCAGGAAGTGAAGGTCAAACTTCTGGGCTTTGACGACCGTGGCAAGGTCCGTCTTGGCATGAAGATGGTCGATCAGGAAACCGGCGAAGAAGTCGTCGAAAAGAAAGAAGAAGCATCCGAGGCATAATCCGCCCGCGCTTCGCCAGCAAAAGCCCCGGATATGTCCGGGGCTTTTTTGTTTCCCGGCCAGCCTGTGCTTCTGGCGTTACACTTGCGCGTGAACAACGCAACAGTGTCTTCCCCCGAATCAAATCTGCCGCAAATCTGGCCTTAGAATTCATGGGGTTGATCCAAATGCCGTTCCATCTGTCGCGCCGTCACTTTATTGCCGCTACTGCTTCGGCCTTTGCCACCCCCGCCCTGTCGCAAAAGAAACCAGATCCGAAAACCTATGTCATTCCGCCAGAACATCAGCCGGTGATGATCCGCCTGCGCGACCAGTTTGAACCGGGCATGATCCTTGTCGATCCGAACACCTACTCGTTGTATTGGACGTTGGAACGCAAACAGGCACTGCGCTTTGTCGTGGGCGTGGGTCGGGGCGATCTGTATGAACCGGGGACGTTTCGGATCGGGGCCAAGAAGGAATGGCCAAGCTGGACACCGACCAAAGAGATGATTGCCCGCAACCCCAATGCTTATGCGAAATATGCCAACGGCATGCCCGGTGGCCCGTCAAATCCGTTGGGTGCCCGGGCGCTGTATTTGTTTGACAGCGTTCGGGGCGATACGTTCTTGCGGATCCATGGCACGCCCGACCCGTGGACGATTGGATCCGCTGTATCAAATGGCTGCGTGCGACTGGTCAATGACCACATCCAACAGCTTTACGATCTGGTCCCGATGGAGGCAAAGGTTGTCCTCTACCCCAAGAAGGCCAAGGCCTGATGGCAAATGCCAGCCCCGTGTCGGGGCTGGCATCGTGAATGGTGCTTGGGTCACGCGACGCGGTCTGCAAGCCATTTGTTCATTCGCCACATGCCCCATGCCAGTGGGATCGCAGCAAAGCCTCCGATCACATAGGCCAGTGGTTCGTCGGCAAAGCTTTCGAACATCTGGGTATAGGCGTGGATGCCTGCGAAAGTGACCCCTGCGTTGAACAGCGCACGACGATTGCCATGCGCGGCCCATGCAATCATGGCCACAAGAACCAGTGCCCAAAGGATCGAATAGACGGCGTCAGAGATGACCAGGGTGGTTGCTTGGAACGCGGCTTGCGCGGCTTCGTACTGCTCGTAAGGGGCCTCGCCTGACCAATCATAGCTTGGTCCCCAGATCGCCTCGCCGACAACGTCGCCCCAGAGCGACCCGACCAAGGCACACAGGTTGGCTACGATGAAGGCCATGATGGCAAGGATGCGGGCATGGCGCGCAGTGCGTTCGTCGCTGCGGTCGGCCAGCCATACCATGACCCAGATCAGGATCGTCATTTGCAAAACACTCAGGGTGGGTTCAGGCGACATGAACACATAAGCCGCGTGGAAATAGCTGGTGCCCGTGTCCAGCATTTGCGCGAATGGAGCAATGGCAAGCGCTGTCACAAACCGCACGTCGGTAATCCATCCCCCTGCCGCTACCAAGACCGCTGTATAGCCAAAGACAAGCGCCATGACCGGACCACTGACCTGCCACTGGTCGATCAGCAGACCCACACCGGCAAGGTGCAGTGCAAGTCCCATCAGGAAAATTGCTCCCTGGACAAAGCGTGTGCTCAAGCCGCCAGTCATCAACGCCCGGCCTGCGATCGCCGTGACAAGCGCCCCTGCGGGAAGCATGATCCATGGGGCAAGTTTGTCGTATTTGTCCACCAATTCGATCCCGGCACCCCCGATCAGCATACCTGCGCCAATCAGGGCAGCGGCATTGCCGAACATCCGGTAAAGCACCCCACCGCGCGCCAGTATCACAAGTCCAGCAATCAAAAGCACGGTTCCGAAGGTTGCGACGGCTGGCGCGCTGGCCAGCCAGAAAATTGTGCCCAGCGTCGCGGCAAGAATACCGATGCAGAGCAAGGTGTTGACGAACAAGGCGACCATCGTTTCGCGCGCACGGGACTCGATGATGCGCGCCTGATCCGCGGATATGATCCCATCGAGCAACAGCCGTCGGGTATCGGCCAAGGTGTGCATGAAAACCTCGCATGAACGATGTTCAAAGTTTTATAACTCTCTTTTGAACGTCGTTCAACATATTTTTGCGCCACCCCTTGATGTCATAGTGTGCAGAACGGTCGGCAAGGGATCGCGCGGAAGGAGGATTTCCCGATGGCGCGACAGTCATAAATGGCTGACCAAAAACGAAAAAGGCCCCGGTTTGCACCGAGGCCTTGCGTCCGCGTCAGACCCTGATCAGGCAGGTTGCTTGGCAAACCGCAGATAGGGAAGCTTGATATCCAACTCGCCGAATTTTTCTTTGGCCTGTGCATCATTCAGCGACAGGGCCACAATCACATCCTGCCCCGGAACCCAATTGGCAGGTGTGGCAATCGGCGCACCGTCCGTGGCTTGCACTGCATCCAAGGCCCGAAGAATTTCCGCAAAGTTCCGGCCAACCGACATAGGATAGGCCATGGTCAGACGCACCTTTTTGTCCGGCCCGATGATGAACACCGTGCGCACACTGGCCGTGTGGGCGGGAACGCGGCCATCGGGAAGATAGGCCTCCGCCGGCAGCATGTCATAGGCTTTGGCAACCGTCAGCGACGTATCGTCGATGATCGGGAAATCAGCAGGTTTGCCCGCAAATGCTTCGATGTCCCGCTTCCATTTCTGGTGCTCTTCCACCGCATCAACCGAAACACCGATCACCTTGGTTTTGCGTTTGGCAAATTCCCCTGCCAGTTGTGCTACAGCCCCAAATTCTGTGGTGCAGACAGGTGTGAAATCCTTCGGATGGCTGAAGATGATGGCATAGCTGTCACCAACCCAATCGTGGAACCGGATTTCGCCGGCAGTCGAGTCAGCAGTAAAGTCGGGGGCGATATCATTGATGCGAAGCGACATGTCTTGGTCCTTTAAAAGTTGCTTCGTGTGCAAATAAGTCTTCTTCCCTTCCTTTGCACCCCCTTCGCAGACCGTTGCGACAATAAGGATATCAACCCGGCAATCCACACCTGCCAGAAATGCTTTCCAAGGTGCTGCCGTCAGATCGACCGATTTCCCGACGTTTCGCAGCGTTTTACGCCCCAAGAATGTCGCTTGCTTGGTTGCGGCCCCAAAGCACGCCTGCCAAGATATGATCAAATCGCCAAATGGAGGCCGCAATGCTGACGAAACGCCAGTTTTACATCAACGGTGCATGGGTCAATCCGGCCAAGCCGCGGGATCACTCGGTCATCAATCCGTCCAACGAAGAAGCTTGTGCGGTCATTTCGCTGGGCGATCAGACCGATACCGATGCGGCCGTCGCTGCGGCCAAGGCCGCTTTCCCCGCTTGGGCAGCGACACCACCAAAGGAACGCGCCCGACTCGTTGCCAAAATTCTTGAACAGTATGACGCCCGCCTGCAAGAGTTTGCCGAGGCGATCAGCATGGAAATGGGCGCGCCGATAGACTTCGCCCTGTCGGATCAGGCCCCTTGCCTGCCGTGGCACACCCGCAACTTTCTGAAAGCGTTCGAACAGATCGAATGGGTCCGTCCGCTTGGGGCGCAGGCCCCCGGCGCGGCCGTGGTGATGGAACCCATCGGTGTGGTGGGTTTGATCACGCCATGGAACTGGCCAGTCAACCAGATTGCGCTGAAAGCTATTCCTGCGTTGCTCGCGGGCTGCACTTGTGTGCTGAAACCGTCCGAGGAAAGCCCGCTGAACGCGATGCTGTTTGCCGAATTCTGTCATGACGCGGGCATCCCATCAGGCGTATTCAACCTTGTGAATGGCGATGGGGTCGGCGTTGGCAGCCAGCTTTCCACGCATCCGGATGTGGACATGATCTCCTTCACCGGCTCCACGCGCGCCGGCAAGGCGATCTCCAAGGCTGCCGCAGATACATTGAAGCGTGTGGCCCTGGAACTTGGCGGCAAAGGTGCAAACCTTTTGTTCGCTGATGCCGATGCCAAAGCTGTGGAGCGCTCGGTTCTGCGCATGATGGAAAACACCGGCCAAAGCTGCAATGCCCCGTCCCGCCTTTTGGTGGAACGCAGCGTCTATGATCAGACAGTGACGAAGGCTGCCGAAATCGCCAACAGCATCAAGGTTGGCCCCGCCCTGCAACACGGCCCGCACATCGGCCCGGTCGTCAACAAGCGCCAGTGGGACCAGATTCAAGGCTTCATCCAGACCGGCATCGACGAAGGCGCACGCCTTGTTGCCGGCGGACCCGGACTTCCCGACGGATTCAACCGCGGATTCTACGTCAAACCAACCGTCTTTGCCGATGTCAAACCGGGCATGACCATCGAACGTGAAGAGATCTTTGGCCCGGTGCTGTCGATCATCCCATTTGAGACCGAAGAAGACGCCATTCGCATCGCCAACGACACGCCATATGGCTTAACCAACTATGTCCAGTCCGGCGACCCGGCCCGGTCCAATCGTGTGGGCCGCGCCCTGCGCTCGGGCATGGTGGAAATGAACGGCAAACCGCGCGGTGCGGGATCCTTCTTCGGCGGTGTCAAGCAATCGGGCCGCGCCCGCGAAGGCGGCATTTGGGGTCTGGAAGAGTTCCTCGAACCCAAAGGCATTTCAGGGTATGACTTCACAGTGAAAGATGCGGCGGAATAATTCTGAGCTGATCTCATCTGTTCAAAAATATCCCGGGGGAAGCGCTTTTGCCTGCAAAAGCGCTAGGGGGCTGGCCCCCTACCCACCAGATCGTCAAGGACCAGCGCCATGACTTTGGCGCTGTCCATCATATCGTCCACCCCGACCCATTCATCCGGCTGGTGCGCCAGATGCAGCAGACCCGGCCCATAGGCGATACAGTTCTTCAGACGCCCGATTCTGTCGATGTGCTTTTGGTCGTATGTACCAGGAGACACCACATATTCCGCCGCACGCGACAGCACCCGTTTGATCGATGCTGCGGTGGCTTTCACCACCGGTGCGTCGCGGTCGGTCATCACGGAGGGCACATCGAACAGATCGCGGATGTCGTAGCTGAAACCCGGCCGCCGGGCTTTCACCAGGTCAAGCACCGCGACCATTTCAGCCTTGACCGCGCTCAGGTCTTCTTCAATCAGAAAACGCCGGTCGATGATGATCCGGCACCGGTCGGCCACGCAGGGCGCAGGCAAACCGGTGTAGCCTGCCTCTGGCTCTGGCTCTCCGCCGTGGATCGAATTGATGTTCAGCGTCGATTGGCGCGCCTGTTCCGGCACCACCGGCATGGCGGTGTGTTTGGTCGCCAAAAGCGGATAAAGCCGTTCTTCGATCTCGGCCAGTACGGCCCCCATATGACGGATCGCACTGTCCCCGAGAAATGGCATCGACCCGTGTGCGATCCGGCCATGCGTCTCGATCTCGGCCCACCAGACCCCCCAATGACCAAGACAGATCCGGTCCTTGTGCAACGGCTCGGGGATAATCACATGTTGGACGCGTTGGGGGGCGAAGTAGCCCTTTTCCGCCAGATAGGCGACACCGCCATATCCACCCGATTCCTCATCCGCCGTTGCAGAAATTTCGATGGCTCCGCGCCAATCGGGTTGCGCTGCCACGAAGGCTTCGGCGGCAATAACCGAGGCCGCCAATCCGCCTTTCATGTCACAAGCGCCGCGCCCATAGATCCGCCCTGCATCAAGTTCGCCACCAAACGGATCCCGGGTCCAGCCATGCCCGACTTCGACCACATCGTGGTGGCTGTTGAAATGAACGCAATCGCCCTGCCCCTGTTCAAGTCGTGCGACCATGTTCCAGCGTGGGTGCGCATCGCTGTCGCCGGGGGCCCCAATGGCACGGATGAAATCCACCTCCCACCCTGCGGCCAACAGGCGCGCCGCAAGATAGTCACAGATCTGTCGATAGTTTAGTCCCGGTGGGTTCAGCGTGGGAATCCGTATCAGATCCTGCGCCAGACCGATAAGGTCTTGGCGACGGGCATCGACTGCGGCAAGAATGGCGTGGTCTGACATATGGGTGATGGTGACGCGAGACTTTTCGTACTTCAATCGTCTTTCCCCATGGCAGGGTATGTAATTCCTATTTACATTACCCTGATCAACAGTGTGGCACAGTCCAGCGGAGGGCAGCATGGCAGATTTTGACGCGCAAATTCAGGAAAGCCAAAAACAGGTGGCTGAGGCTCAGGCCAAGATCAGTGCCGTAACCAGCCGGATCGAGGTGGCGCGGCAAAAGCTTGAAGCAGGCGAAGCCGCGATCGATATCGAAAATGCGACACTGGATGATGTGCACAAACACACTGATCTGATGAACGCCAACATTGCCGAACTGATCATGGGTCTGGACGATGTCACGGCCGGATTTTCCAAGGACTTCGACGAGATGCGTTCGAAGACCGGTATGGAAAGCTTCATCGGCATCTTCAGCAACGCCAAGGCCGAATCGATGCGCCAGGAACGCATGCGCACCGCCAGCATCGATGACAAGCTGCAAGACCTGATCGCCAAATCCGATGTGATCGTCAAACTGCTGCAAGGCCAGCTTGATCTGCTGAACGGCCAGAAAACCAGTGTCGAGACCAATCTTTCCGCCACTTTGGTCGAACGTGAAGATACTGTCGGCGCGCTGGAAGCGGTGCGCAGCGCGATTGCCGGGATGGACCCGAAGATCATCGAACTGGAAAACAAGATCAGCGTCGAACAGGATGCAGCCTCACGCACCAAACTTGAAACCGAGCTGGCCGAATTGAACACCCGGTTCAACGCGCTGGTGCAGGACGAACAGGTGAAACTGGCAAAAAGCCAGACGCTGGAGCGCTATATCGAAAAAGGCAAAACCTGGATGGACAGCTTGCAAAATCAGGCCGCCACCCAGCTTGTGCTGATCAACAAGCTGCAAACAGACACCAAACAGCGCGTGGTGCTGTATGACGCCCTGTCCAGCAGCCTGAAAACTGCACAGCAGCAGGATGTGGCCCACCGGATCAACGAAATCGGCGTCAAGACCGATCAAGAAGCGCAAGCCGCCATGGCCGCCATCGGGTCTGCCACCAATGACCGGATGGCCGATATGCTGGAGGCGCACGAAGGCCACATGGTCTTTGCCCGCAAGATCCTTGAACAAAAGGCGAAGGCGGACGAACGCTTCAACCGCCGTTTCTCTGCGATTGTCGAAAAGCACGACAAGAACGCTTACGGGGAATAAGTGGCAAACAAGGTCAAGGACCAACTGACGGAAGACCACGCGGAGCTTTATGATACGTTGGTCGCCCGCAGGTATTTCGCCAAATTCGAACGGATCTCGGCTCACCTGAGCCGGGTGGCAGGGGAATTGGAGGTTGAGGGAACACTGACTCGCACCGAGGCGCGGCTCTTGGGGCGCTATGTCACCGCTTTGGCCACCACCTTTCGGGCCTTGTCCTACAAATATCTGATGACAGGACGCAGCGATGGCGCGCCGCGCCTGACTTTTGACCGGCACGAAAGCGGGTTCCCGGTTGCCCAAGAAGTTATGATGATGGCCGTCGATGCGGCGCAGGTGGAAAAGCACCTGTCGGGAAGTGCCTCGGTCGCAGAGTTGAAAGACCGGATGGTTCGCCGTATTGTCGGCGATCTGGCCCTGCCGACCGACCTCCAATTCGCCCTGTCGCAACGGCTATACTATGAAGCTTTGGCGCAGGGTGGATTGTTTCTGGCACGCAATGACCCGGATGCACAGTGGATCGAAGATCGCAAAAGCCGTCGTCAGTATCTGGTGCATTGGGCGATCTATGACACGCAGGTGAACCTGCCGGTCGTTTACCTGATGGATGTTGAAGACAGCGGCAAGCGTCCGTTACCGAACGATGAAAGCCGGTGGCCGCGGGCAAAGCAGCACCTGATGGCTCAATCCAGTGCAGGGCTGAAGCTTTTGACGATTGCCCAAGGATTCGACAAGGATTTCGATACGCTGCATCCCAAACGGCTGCGGCGCATCCACCTTGGCCCGATGTATTCGCACAGCTTTACTCTGCAATCGGGGCCGATTTCCGATGTACTGTCCACCGCCATGGCGCCCGCAGGTCAGGATTGGGCCTTGGTCTGGACGATGGAAGACCTGCGATCCGAACGGGTCGAGCAGGTCAAGGACGGCTGGTTCAGCACGGTAGAGCGGCAGATCTTTGCGCTGGACCCCTTTGCCGGACAGGGTGCCGATACCGGAACGACACGGTTGGAGCGGATGGTGGTACTGCCCGAGCAGCCGTTTCAGGCATTGGCAGAACTCAACCCGCCCGGATTCCGGAATGTGCGTAAATTTGTGGTTGGTGCAGGCGGACGCATCATCGCAACGAGGTAAGGGGTACCGATGTCCACACGCGATACGATGGAGCTGAAAGAAGATACGATCCGCGCCAAGTATGATGTGGCGCTTGGGCTGTTGAGCGGGTTTGATCATGCACCCCGGCTGGGAAAGACCGCAATACCGGACCGCGTAGAAGAACGCTCGTCCGGTCTTGGCAGCCGCCCGCGGTTCAGGTCAACCACTCCCGGACTTGTTACCCGCCCAACCGCGCGCCCCGGCGGGGTGCGGATCGTGGAGCGCATCGAGTCCGGATCAGATGGTCTGATATCCCCGATGCAGGCAAGCGTGCTGCATGCCCTGCGTCGCGGCATTGCCATTGCCTTGGCCATGGGGGAAACCTTTGCCGCTCAATCCGCGCTTGGCGAGTTGAAGAAGGCCAATCTTGAAGGTCGTCTGCCCGACATCAAGCGTGCCGAGTTCACCGACCTTCTGGCAGCCGAGGCGTTGCTGGTGCTTTACACCTTTGCCAATGCCACCGCATTTCTGCTCGCCCCGCATCTCGGTGCGACGCCGGTAGAAGTTGGCACGGTCG
>JBKBOF010000107.1:0-9643 GCA_046294955.1 Paracoccaceae bacterium | reverse complement strand
GGCCTGTTGCTGGCGCTGAATGCAGGCTTCTGGTCAGCGATCTGTATCGTGATCTCGGGCACCATCTGGTTCGACCAATGGGTTGTCTGGTGGGACTGGTGGCTGAACCTTCCGTGGTGGGCCGGCATTGAAGGAGGCATCAATGGCTGAGTATCAAAACATCTTCACTCAGGTCCAGGTCCGAGCCGAGCCCGAATTGGGCATGGTCGAAGGCGTGGAGTTGTTCAACCGGACCAAATCGGCCAGCTTTTCAAGTCTGGCAGGCTGGCTTGGAAACGCGCAGTTGGGGCCGATCTATCTGGGCACCATGGGCGTGATCTCGCTGGCGGCAGGGGCCATTTGGTTCATGACGGTCGGCGCATGGTTCTGGTATCAGGCGGGGTTGAATCCGGCTGTGTTCCTGCGCGATCTGTTCTGGTTCAGCCTTGAGCCGCCGGCAGAAGAATACGGGCTTGGGTTTGCACCGCTGAAAGAAGGCGGGCTGTGGATCATCGCCAGCTTCTTCCTGCTGGTCAGCGTGCTGTCTTGGTGGGTGCGCACCTATCTTCGCGCACAAGCCCTCGGGATGGGCAAGCATGTGGCCTGGGCTTTCGCCTCTGCCATCTGGCTGTTCCTTGTGCTGGGTCTGTTCCGTCCGATCCTGATGGGGTCATGGAGCCATGCGGTGCCTTATGGTATCTTCAGCCACCTGGACTGGACCAACCTGTTCAGCCTGACCTACGGCAACCTGTTCTACAATCCGTTCCACGCGCTTTCGATCGTGTTCCTCTATGGCTCGGCCTTGCTGTTCGCCATGCACGGTGCGACCATCCTTGCGGTGTCCCGTTTCGGTGGGGATCGCGAGCTGGAACAGATCGTTGACCGTGGCACGGCGTCGGAACGGGCCGCCTTGTTCTGGCGCTGGACCATGGGCTTCAACGCCACGATGGAAGGCATTCACCGCTGGGCCTGGTGGTTTGCGGTGCTTGTGACGCTGACAGGCGGTATCGGCATCTTGCTGACGGGAACGGTCGTGGACAACTGGTATGTCTGGGCACAAGAACACGGCTACGCGCCGGTACAGTGAGGGAACACAATGTCTGACAAACCTTACTATCAGGACGAACACCCGACGATCCGTCTGCGCACCTGGGCCTTTGGTCAGATGGTGTGGGGAGCCTTTCTTGCAGGTCTGCTGCTTGTGGGGATCGGGGTCTTTGTCCTCGTGATCTATGCCATCGGGCTTTTGTTGCCCGAAGAAAGCCGCCAGACGCCTGACCCGATGCCGCGCTCAAGCCTTGAGCAACCGCTGACGGTGCAGGGCAACGATCTGGCCTGACACCACAAAGGCGCGCGGGCGACCTGTCGTTGCCCGCGCCAATCACATTCGGACCAAGATGCCGGTCCGGATCCGGGGCACAACCACAGCCCGGTTCCCTTCCTGTTGGCGACAGGGACCTGGTGCCGTGTGGGACTTTCACCACACGGCACTTTTTTCATTGTGCCGCAGGACTTACAGCTCGGGAGGACGCAACCATGAGCGACGTATTCAGTCATACCCCCACACTTGACCGAGTGTCTGGCCCTGCCGATCTGAAGGCCTTGTCGGACCCCGAGTTGAAGACGCTTGCCGATGAATTGCGCTGCGAGACCATTGATGTCGTCAGCCAGACCGGTGGACATCTTGGGTCATCTTTGGGTGTGGTTGAACTGACGGTGGCAATTCACGCGGTGTTCAACACGCCGATGGACAAGCTGATCTGGGACGTGGGCCACCAGTGCTATCCGCACAAGATATTGACTGGGCGGCGTGACCGTATGCTGACCTTGCGGGCGGCAGGCGGGCTTTCGGGCTTTACCAAACGTGCCGAGTCCGAATTTGACCCCTTTGGCGCGGCCCATTCCAGCACCTCGATCAGTGCCGCACTTGGCTTTGCGGTCGGGCGCGACATGGGGATGCCTGTCGGCGATACGGTGGCTGTGATCGGTGACGGCGCAATCACAGCCGGAATGGCCTATGAGGCGATGAACCACGCGGGCCATCTGAAAACCCGAATGTTCGTCATCCTGAACGATAATGACATGAGCATTGCGCCGCCCGTGGGTGCCTTGCAGCGGTATTTCAACGACATCGCGGTCAAGGGACCGCTGGCCACTCTTAAAGCGGTGGCCGAAGGGGTCGAGGCGCATCTGCCGGGCCCAGTGCGCGAAGGGGCGCGGCGCGCGCGGCAGATGGTAACCGGGATGCCGGGAGGCGGCACCTTGTTCGAGGAATTCGGGTTTGAATATATCGGCCCGGTGGATGGGCACGATATGCCTGCGCTTCTGGCCACCTTGCGGGCGGCGCGCGCGCGGGCGACGGGGCCGGTGCTGATCCATGCCGTTACGGTCAAGGGCAAGGGCTACGCCCCGGCCGAAGGGGCGGATGACAAGTATCATGGCGTGGCGAAATTTGATGTGGCCACCGGCGCGCAGGTCAAGTCCAAGTCGAACGCGCCCAGTTATACCGCCGTGTTTGGCCAACGCCTGACGGACGAGGCAGCGCGTGATCCGCGCATCGTGGGGATCACGGCCGCGATGCCGGGAGGCACGGGGCTGGATGTGATGGCCCGACGTTTTCCGGCGCGGGTGTTCGATGTGGGCATTGCCGAGCAGCATGGCGTGACCTTTGCCGCAGGACTTGCCGCATCCGGAATGAAGCCGTTCTGCGCGATCTATTCCAGCTTTCTGCAACGCGGCTATGATCAGATCGTGCATGACGTGGCCTTGCAAAACTTGCCTGTGCGCTTTGCCATCGACCGGGCGGGGCTTGTGGGGCAGGACGGAGCAACCCACGCAGGCGCGTTCGATGTGGCCTTTCTGGCCAATCTGCCCAACATGACCGTGATGGCCTGCGGGGATGAGGCCGAGTTGTGCCATATGATCGCAACCGCCGTCGCGCATGACAGTGGCCCCATCGCGTTCCGGTATCCTCGGGGCGAGGGGATGGGCGTCGAGATGCCCGAACGCGGCACGCCGCTGGACATCGGCAAGGGCAGGGTGCTGCGATCGGGCAGTGATGTGGCTTTGCTGTCATTCGGCGCCCATCTGTCCGAGGTTCTGGCCGCAGCCGAGATGCTGGAGGCCGACGGCATCCGCGTGACTGTGGCCGATGCGCGCTTTGCCAAGCCGCTGGATACAGTGATGATCGACCGGTTGATCGACGATCACGCAGCTTTGATCACGGTAGAGCAGGGCAGCACCGGCGGCTTTGGCGCGCTGGTTTTGCACCATCTGGCGCAGAGCGGGCAGTTGGAAAAGGGTCGCGCGATCCGCACCATGGTGTTGCCCGACCGGTTTATTGATCAGGCGGCACCGCGCCAGATGTATGAATGGGCCGGTTTGCAGGCCACCGACATTGTCACAACCGCGCGGCGAGCCTTGCGCCGGGACGAGTCCGCACGGGGCCTGCATCTGGTCTGAGGGGGTGCAGATGGGCTCTTGCCATCGGCTGACACAGGCGCGACCCTTGGGTCTAGGGTCGGTTTGGCAGGGTCCTGCGCGCTGGATAAGCGGATGTCGTGCGTGTCTTGCCTTCTGAACGGCGCGAGAGAGGGAGACAGGCACGATGCGGGCAGTGATCGGAGCCGTGTTGCTGATGGTGTTCGGCGTGGTAGGGCGGGTCGCTGCGGACCCGGTAGAGGTCGCAATAACCGCCATTCTGCCCGAGGGTGCCACCGAACGCCCAGTGTCGTGGTCGGCCTTGCCGATGAACCTGCCGCCTGACGCCGATGTGCTGGACGCGCTGATCATGACGCCGGAACCGGTCAGCGGCCCGTGGCGTGTGGGCCTTGAACCGGGAGAGTATTTGATTTCCGGGTTTTCGGACCTGGACCTTTACGAAGACAACGTCACGATCACGAAACAGACCACGACCCTTGCGATTCCGGTTCTGCAAATTGATCACGCGGTCCCGTTCCGCTGTGAGGACACGGCCACCTGCGACTTCACGGATGAGGCGAGCGGGCTTGGCTTGACCCTGCCTCGGGGATGGGCCATGGACCTGCCGTATCATGCCGATCTGGGAAACGGAGAGCTTGCGCCCGAAATTTCAGCCGTGTTTTTCGAGGATGTCGAAGACGATGGCGCCGGGGTGTGGTTCCTAAATCCCGTGGACTGGATCATCGACGACAACGGCCCCTGCCGCGCGGTGAGCATCGGAAACCTGTGCACGTTCGAGGTATCTGATACAGCCGAAGCCGCATTTTCCGTCATTGCGCCGTCGCTTCGGGTTGCCGAATAACCTTGGTGGGCGGCGCGCACCGACCTGCACCCGCTTTGCGACGAAAAAACGCAATCCGTGTCATGGCGTGGCTGCTGAGTGGCGTTGCCCCCGTCCGGTAGATGTGGCAAGACCAAACACAGGCGTTCCAGACCGATGAGATTGAACCATGACAGATTTCGCAGCCCGCCGCATGATGATGGTTGACACGCAGGTCCGCCCGTCTGACGTGACCAAGTTCCCAATTATTGACGCGATGTTGACCGTGCCGCGCGAAACCTTTGTGCCGCGGGACAAGCGCGAAGCGGCTTACATGGGCGAAAACATCGTGCTGCAGCAGGCGCGGGTTGTGCTGGAACCGCGGACCTTGGCCAAACTTCTGGACGCATTGGATATTCACCCGGATGAGATGGTTCTCGATCTTGGCTGCGGGCTTGGCTACTCGTCTGCGGTGATCGCCCGACTTGCAGATGCCGTCGTTGCCGTCGAAGAGGACGAAGCCATGGCGATCGAAGCGCAACAGCTTTTGTCGCAGGCGTCGGTTGACAACGCCGCCGTGATTGTCGGGCCATTGGCCGAAGGGGCCGCCAAGCATGGCCCCTATGACGTGATCACCGTGCAAGGCGGGGTGGAAACGATTCCGGCGGGCTTGATCAAGCAGTTGAAGGATGGCGGCCGGATTGGCGCTGTCTTCATGGAAGGCGCGCTTGGCGTCGCCCGTGTGGGCTACAAGTCCGATGGAAAGGTTAGTTGGCGGTTCGCCTTCAATGCGACGGCACCGGTGTTGCCGGGATTTGCCGCGACGCGCAGTTTCGTTCTGTAAACGACAGATTGTTGCCCGCGATGCGTTAGACCGGGGGCGCGAATAACAAGGAGCATTTTGGTGATGCGTGGAGTCTTTGCAGCAGCGGTCATGGCGGTCAGCGTTCTTGCTGCGCCCGTGGCTCAGGCGGAAACGCTGACCGATGCGTTCATTGCGGCCTACCGGAATTCCAATCTGCTCGACAAGCAGGCGGCGACCCTGCGCGCGGCGGATGAAGACGTGGCGCAGGCCATGTCAACATTGCGCCCAGTGATCGATTATGCGCTGGCCAGTGGCTATAGCCGCAGCCAGAGAACGGCCAATGGCCCGTTCGCAGATGGTGTGCGCACCACCTTTGATCTGACCGCGTCGATTGTCCTTTATGATTTCGGCCGCCGGGCCTTGCGGATCGAGATTGCCAAGGAAATCGTTCTGGCCACCCGCGAGTTGTTGCGGAACGTGGAACAGGATGTGTTATTCGCAGCGGTTCAGGCCTATGTCGATGTCCAGGTGAAAGGGCAGATCCTGTCGTTGCGCGATTCCAACGTGCGCCTGGTGACGCAGGAATTGCGGGCGGCACAAGATCGGTTTGATGTGGGCGAAATCACCCGCACCGATGTGTCGATTGCCGAAGCCCGTCTGGCGGCTGCCCGTGCTGGATTTGCAGCGGCAGAAGGGGATCTAATGATCGCGCGAGAGGCCTACAAGGCAGCCACCGGCGCCTATCCGCGCAATCTGTCGCAGTTGCCCAAATCCCCCAGCCTTCCGAAATCGATGGAGGCGGCGCGGTCTGTTGCGTTGAAGACCCATCCGTCCATCCTTGGCGCGCAGCGTCGGGTGACGATCAACGAGCTTGCCGTCGAGCTTCAGAAAGCCGGCTTCAAGCCGACCGTGTCGGCGCGCGCCGGGGTGGGGATCAATGATGTCGGCGTGGAAAGCCAGACCTTCGGCCTGAGTCTGAATCAGCGGATTTATTCCGGTGGCAATCAGGCGTCTGTGCTGCGCAAATCGATTGCAGAACGCGATGGGGCGCGGGCGGATCTGGGCCAGGCCGGTGTGGCGATTGCGCAGGCTGTTGGCAATGCCTGGGCCGGGCTTGAGATCGCCAACGCACAGGTTCAGGCAGGGGACCGTCAGATCCGCGCCGCGCAGACCGCGTTCAACGGTGTGCGCGAAGAGGCAAGCCTTGGCGCACGCACGACGCTGGATGTGCTGAACGCCGAGCAGGAACTGCTGGATGCGCGCGTCACCCGGATCGAGGCCGAGGCGCAGCGCTATATCGGTGTGTACCGGTTGCTTCAGGCCATGGGTCTGTTGTCGGTCGAACATCTGAAGCTCGGTATCCCGACCTATGACCCGGCCGGCTACTACAATGCGGTCAAGAATGCGCCCGTGCATTCTGCCCAAGGGAAAAAGCTGGACCGTATTCTGGAAAAGTTGAAATAGGGTCAGCGGTGATCAGCAGGGATTGGAAAAGCGTTAACGTGCGTTGCTCCATATTCTTGTGCTGAACGCCAACCGGCAGTACACTTCTTACCATAATGGCGGTTGCATCCGAACTAGGAGCAACCGGACAGCCGGAAATGCGGCGGGAATACGGGCAGGGGCGCCATGTCGGAACCGATGAGCAACACCGAGATCGAGGATGTCTTATCCTCTATTCGTCGTCTTGTATCAGAAGATTTGCGTCCTGCGCCGCGGGGGCAGACCCACCCGCAGCCGACCAAGGCGGAAATCCCCGCACCATCCGATAAACTGTTGCTGACGCCAGCTTTGCGCGTGGTGACGACCCATCCGGCTGAGTCGCCAGTCGCCCCGCCGGCGGATCTGGATCCGGTTGCGGCGGTGGTCGCACCCGAACCAATGGCTGCCGTTGAAGATGTGGTCGCCCGGTTGGGTGCGTCGGTTCCCGACGAGGAATGGGAATCACCCTTTGGTGATCCCGAGGTTTGGCATGACCCGCAGCCGTCAGACCAACGCGCGACCTTTATGCACCGGTCGCGCGCGGAGCACGCCGAAGATGCGGTTCCTGATTTCAGGGATGCGCCAATGGCCGCCTTTGCCGAGATCGACGACGTGCTCCCCGAAGCCGTTGCACCACCCGCTGCCGATGCTGTCAGGCAGGCCCCGCGTATGGTCACGCCGCCGCAGCATGACAGTAACTGGGCGAACGATGCAGAAGCTGCCGTGATGGCCGACCTTGCGCAGGACGCTCAGGACGAGGTGATCACCGGCCTGTACGACGGCGCCAATTCCGGAATGACTTACGATGAGGACGTTTTGCGCGACCTTGTCCGTGATCTGATCCGCGAGGAACTGACTGGCGCGTTGGGGGAAAGGATTACCCGCAATGTGCGCAAACTTGTGCGGGCCGAGATTGCCCGCGCGATGACGCTGCACGACTTCGAATAGCGCTTATCTGTCTGATAAAAAACAAAAAACGCGCCTGACCCGGCGCGTTTGTGGCTGTGTAGATATCTGCGAAAAGATCAGGCAGCTTCGCCCATTTCCGATTCCAGGGCATGCCTACGTTCGGATTCTTCACGGCTGAGCGCAACGCTGGTCCGCACGCCTTTCGACACAAATTCCATCAATCCTTTGACAACGCGTTCATTTGGATCGATCCCGGCGCAGGACAGAACCTCGCGCCCGTCGCGGGACCGTGCCCAACGCGCAATCTGTTCCGGTCCGTTGCCATATTTCTTGTCATCCGCGATGGCATCGTCCAGCGCAGCAAGAACCACAGCGGCAAAAAGCTTTCGCGCGCGCTGGCCCTGTTCATAATTGAAAGCGGTGCTGTCAACGAAACCCGTCATCTGGCAGTCCTTATTCTTGCTCTTGTCTTTCTCGGCATCGCGCGAACCTAAACCTTTCGGAACGATTCGGCATTACCTCTTTTGCATTTCTGCCATGCGCTGAGTGCATAGCTTGTGCCGGTGAATACTGTATTTAGTCGGCTTGATCGCCCAAGCCTGCCCATATATAGGTGTGGCTCTTTCGACTTCAACCTTTTGTCAAGGTTTTGCCACAAATGCCCAAAATCAACGGAAACGAAATCAAGCCCGGAATGGTGCTGGAACATGATGGGGGCCTGTGGGCTGCGGTCAAGGCGAACCATGTCAAGCCTGGGAAGGGCGGTGCCTTTGCGCAGGTCGAGTTGAAGAACCTGCGCGATGGACGCAAATTGAACGAACGCTTTCGGTCGGAAGACAAGGTGGACGAGGTTCGGCTGGAGAACAAGGACCAGCAGTTTCTGTATGAAACCGATGGCCGTCTGGTGTTCATGGATTCGGAAACCTACGAACAGATCGAGTTGGACGCCGAACTTTTGGGCGACCGCCGGCCGTTTCTGCAAGACGGGATGATGGCAACCATCCGCTATTATGGCGACGAGGCTTTGGCCGTGACCCTGCCGCAAAAGGTGAAATGCCGGATCGTGGAAACCGAACCGGTCGTCAAGGGTCAGACCGCAGCCAACAGCTTCAAGCCGGCGATTTTGGATAACGGGGTTCGGATCATGATTCCACCGTTCATCGGTCAGGACGAAGAAATCATCGTCCACACCGAACTTCTGGAATATTCAGAACGCGCCTGAACTTCAGCGCACCGTATCAGGCAAGGGCGGTCAATCTGGCCGCCCCCGCCGTCATATCCTCCATCCGGTCAAAGCGCAGGTAGGCAATCGCCTTTCCTCCCGCTTGCGTGAACAGCATTCCGGCCTCTTTATCGCCCGACAGAATGGGTGTGCCCGGCGGGGCCGTGCCAGAGATCGCCACGGTCACAAGTCCCTTTTTCAGCACAGTCTTGTGCTTCATCCGGGCGGTGACTTCCTGCCCGACATAGCATCCTTTGCGGAAATCCACGCCATGCAGCCGCTCGAACCCAGCTTCCAGCAGATAGGTATCATTTGCAATCAACTCGATCCCGGTTTCGGGGATGCAATGGTCCACCCGGATGGCATCCCAGTCGATTGCAACCCTTGGGCCATTGATCGCGCTCCCGTAGCCACGCCAGCCCAAGGCCGGATGGCGCGGGTCTGACCATGCGCCGGGCGGCGCAAGCCCCAATCCCCGTGTCACGGTCAGGTCTGATGCGGTGATCTGCACGTCGGCGCGCAGACGATACATCGTCAGCCGGCGCAGGGTGTCGGATGCGATGCTCTTATGGATGTCGATCAGCAGATGATCCGCATCCTCGGGCCGGATCACGAAAAAATCGGCCAGATATTTGCCTTGAGGGCTTAGCAAAGCCGCCCAGAGGATGCCGGGCGCCTTTTCCAGCGGCAGCATGTCATTGCTCACCAATCCCTGCAAAAAGTGAAAGCGATCCTTGCCGGTCACGGTCCAGACCTGACGGTCGGTCGCAATGTCATGGGTCATGACGTGCTCTCCTGATCCTTGAATTGCAGCGCGTGCAGTCTGAAGTATAGCCCACCCCGGGCAAGCAGATCGTTGTGGGTGCCGATTTCTACCGCGCGGCCCTGATCCATCACCACAATACGATGCGCATGCCGTACCGTGGCCAGACGATGCGCGATGACAAGGGTGGTGTGGCCGCTGGCGGCATCTGCCATGGCGGCTGACAGCCCGGCTTCGGACGCG
>JBKBOF010000106.1:0-9734 GCA_046294955.1 Paracoccaceae bacterium | reverse complement strand
CTTGCGCCAGATCGAATATGGCTTTTTGGCACGGCCGTAAACCGTGGCGTCGATCTGCACCTTTTCCAGTTCATTGCGAATGTCGGCCGTGATCTTGTGTACCACATCGCCCGCTTCCCGTTGCAGCGTCAGAAACCGGCGGATGATGGAATTGCGGGCGTCGGGATTCAAAACCTTGAACGACAGATCCTCAAGTTCTTCGCGCATCCACTGCATGCCCATGCGGCCGGCAAGGGGCGCATAAATTTCCATGGTCTCGCGCGCCTTTTGGGCCTGCTTTTCTGGATTCATGCTCTTGATCGTCCGCATGTTGTGCAGACGGTCTGCAAGCTTTACCAGAATCACCCGCAGGTCTTTCGACATCGCCATGAACAGCTTGCGGAAGTTCTCGGCCTGCTGTGTTTCGGTGCTGGAGAGCTGAAGGTTGGTCAGCTTCGTAACACCATCGACCAGCTCGGCGACCTCTTGCCCGAACTGGCGCTCGACTTCCGTGTAGGTGGACTTTGTATCTTCAATGGTGTCGTGCAGCAGCGCGGTCACTATCGTAGCATCGTCAAGCCGCTGTTCGGTCAAAATGGCAGCAACGGCCACGGGATGCGTGAAATACGGCTCGCCCGATTTACGCATCTGCCCGTCATGCATGGCAAAGCCATACGCGTAAGCGCGGCGGATCAGATCACCGTTTGTGCGCGGATTGTAGTTTCGAACAAGGGCGATGAGGTCTTCTACGTCGATCATCATCGCCCCTTGGACGGGGTTCTCCCGGTTTTAAAGTTCGCCTTGGGCTTCCATCAAAGCGCGCAACAGCTTTTCTTCGGACATGTCGTCCTGCATCGGACGGTCAATTTCGCCCGACATCAGCAAAGCCATCTGATCCTCTTCGGGTTCATCAACCTCGATCTGGGTTTGATGGCTTTCAATCATCCGCTCGCGCAGGGCGTCTGCCGATTGCGTTTCCTCCGCGATCTCGCGCAGGGCGCAGACCGGATTCTTGTCATTGTCGCGGTCGATGGTCAGCGGGGAACCCGCCTGAATCTCACGCGCCCGATGGGCGGCAAGCATCACCAGTTCGAACCGGTTCGGAACCTTGTCAACGCAGTCTTCAACCGTCACGCGGGCCATGGACGACTCCAGTTGGTCTTTGAGGGCATGGAAGACGCTTACTTACGCGCGATGACCCGGCTTGACAACCCCGTATTCAGAGTATGGCTCGCACCTCTGCGCGATCCTCGGCGGGCAGATCCGCAAGCATCTGAGCAACGCTGCGCTGCAAGACCGGATGCATCCATTCCGGGGCAATGTCGGCCAGAGGCACCAAAACGAACGCGCGATCCTGCATTCTTGGATGGGGAAGGATCAGTTGGTCGGGCGACAGCCGGGTCTGGTCATGTGGCGACAGATCGCGCCACTGTGCCTGTCTGGCGACGTCAGGCAGCACCAATGCGCCCATGGCCAAGAGATCGATATCTAGCGTCCGCATCCCCCAACGCGTCTCGCGCTTGCGGCCAAAACGTGACTCGACATCGTGCAGGCGCGACAGAAGTTCATACGGACCCAGATCGTCCACCACCTCCAGCAGGGCAGCGGCGTTCACATAGTCGGGACCAGCACCCTTTGGAAAGCAAAGAGTCTTGAAAAGTCGGCTTTTGGCCCTAACTTTCAACCCATGGTCGTGAAAAGCAATCATTGCCTCGACGACAGTCTGTTCGGGCGTATTTCCGCCGAAAGGTAAATTCGCACCGAATGCAACCATAGCGTGCTTTGCGGCCAGCATGTTGAGTGTTACACTTTCGTATAGAGCGACTTGCGGCGCAAGCTTTTTGCCTGATATCTGAATATTGTCCTTATACCGCGCGATTTCCTGACACCACTACCCCAATCCGAGAAAATTTGCGCGACCGGACAGGAATTTGAGGGGACACACAAATGTTTTACAAGGACGAACGCCTGGCGCTGTTCATAGATGGGTCAAACCTCTACGCAGCGGCGAGGGCGCTGGGGTTCGACATCGACTACAAGCTGTTGCGACAGGAATTCATGCGTCGCGGCAAAATGTTGCGTGCATTTTACTACACAGCCCTGCTCGAGAATGATGAATATTCACCGATCCGTCCGCTGGTGGACTGGCTTCATTACAATGGCTTCACCATGGTGACAAAGCCGGCGAAGGAATACACCGACAGCCAGGGTCGGCGTAAGGTCAAGGGAAACATGGATATCGAGCTAACGGTCGATGCCATGGAATTGGCGCCGCGCGTGGATCACATCGTTCTGTTCTCTGGCGATGGCGATTTCAGGCCGCTGGTGGAAAGCCTGCAACGGCAGGGAGTCCGGGTGTCGGTTGTCTCGACAATCCGCAGCCAGCCCCCAATGATCGCCGACGAACTGCGGCGGCAGGCTGACAACTTCATCGAACTTGATGAGTTGCGCGACGTCATCGGCCGCCCTCCGCGGGAACCACGCCCCTATGGCGAACGGGAAGATGCCGTGGAATTGGCAAAATGACCGAAAGGGGCGCTAAGGCGTCCCTTTTCGTTTGACGCCATCGTGGACAATCCAAACTGCGCGACCACACGATCAGTTGCACCCCGGACGATACGTTATTGCTGAAACCTCTCTGAAGACGTTGGTCCTTGAAGCCTTTTTTGGCCGTGACACCCGCGCTGCTTCAGTGAGAAGTGGCATTTCTTGCCCTACTGGCGCCTGACCCGGCGCCCCCTTGGCTTTTGGTGATTGCGGTCTTGATTGGCAACACGCTGGTGTCTTGCATCACCTTTTCCGTTGGCTGCGGATTGGAAGGTGCCACCGCAGGGCACGCTGGTTGGTCTGGGCATCAAGGGGTCATGGTCTGGTTCCAAAGGGCCTCTTTGCATCAAAGGCTGGACCTTCACGGTTGCGCGCCTTACCTCTGGACCGGAGCAAGTTCGAAGGCCCAATATGACCGACCTAACGCCCCTTACCTTGTATCTTGCCGCACCGCGCGGCTTTTGCGCGGGTGTGGACCGCGCGATAAAGATCGTCGAACAGGCGCTGCAAAAATGGGGCGCACCGGTTTATGTGCGGCACGAGATCGTGCACAATAAATTTGTGGTGGATGCCTTGCGTGCGCAGGGCGCGGTGTTTGTCGAAGAGCTGGATCAGTGCCCCCCCGATCGGCCGGTGGTCTTTTCGGCCCATGGCGTGCCAAAGTCGGTGCCGGCCGAGGCTGCGCGACGCGAAATGATAGCGGTGGATGCAACCTGCCCATTGGTGACAAAGGTGCACAACGAAGCCGCCCGGCACAGTGAAAACGGCTTGCAGATGATCATGATCGGTCATTCGGGGCATCCGGAAACGGTTGGGACCATGGGTCAGTTGCCCGAGGGCGAGGTGCTTCTGGTGGAAACCGTGGCCGATGTGGCAAGCTTGGTGGTCCGCGATACAGCAAAGCTGGCCTTTATCACCCAGACCACGCTTTCAGTGGACGACACGGCGGATATTGCAGCGGCCCTCACGGCGCGATTTCCAGCCATTCACGCCCCCGCGCATGAAGATATCTGCTACGCCACGACCAACCGTCAAATGGCGGTAAAAGCAATCGCGCCCAAGGTCGATGCCCTGCTGGTGATCGGGGCGCCGAATTCGTCAAATTCAAAACGCTTGGTCGAGGTGGGGTCAGCGGCTGGCTGTGCCTATGCGCAACTGATCCAGCGCGCCGACGATATCGACTGGCGCGCCCTGCAAGGCAGCCGTGCCGTCGGTATCACGGCAGGGGCAAGCGCCCCTGAAGTGCTGGTGGACGAGGTGATCGACGCTTTCCGCGCGCGCTTTGCCACGACCGTGGAGCTGGTCGAAACCGCGCAAGAGAACGTCGAGTTCAAAGTGCCGCGCATCCTGCGCGCACCGGCGGACGGTCTGGCCTGAAAAGCCTGCAACGTTGAGGAAGTTTTTCACGGGTGCACCCGACTGGCCCGCATGACGTCGTCATGGCTCAACGGCAACAGGACAATGTTTTCCGCGATCACGTCTGGACCCTGCCGCGCCGCACCCTATCACTGACGTCTTGTTCGACCGCTTTGGGGGGAGGCCGCGTTGGAGCCCATTCCAAGAACTGCACTGATCCTGGGCATTGCCGGATTGCTTCCGTTTTTGTGGGGTGCCGCAACGTTGCTGTCACCCGGTCTTGCAGCATGGGGTGGGCGCTTCTTAGGGCCCTTGTTTATCGGGACTTATGTCAGCCTGACCTATGGCACCGTGATCCTGTCCTTCATGTCAGGCGCCTTGTGGGGCTTTGCCACCAAGGCAGACGGGCCGGAAGCTGCATCGGGTTATATCCTGTCCGTCGCGCCTGCGCTTTGGGCGTTTTTCATGGTGAATGGACATCCTGGCGATGCGGCGGTGAATTTGGCTGCCGGGTTTCTAGGGCTACTGGCTCTGGATTGGCATTTCTGGAAAATGGGCACGGCACCGGACTGGTGGTTGCGGCTGCGCGTGGGGTTGACGCTGGTGGTCTTGGCTTGTCTGGCCGTGCCGATCCTGACCTAGGCGGCAGTTGACCCGCACTGGTCTGCGGACTATCCCCGCGCTGAGCCGCAAGGAGCAAGCATGCCGCAAATTTTTGCCTATACGGATGGCGCCTGTTCAGGAAACCCCGGCCCAGGTGGCTGGGGCGTCCTGATGATCGCCCGCGATGGCGACGTGGTCCTGAAAGAGCGCGAATTGCAGGGTGGAGCGTCTGATACCACAAACAATCGAATGGAATTGATGGCCGCAATATCGGCGTTGGAAGCCCTGTCGCGCGAAGCAGACATCGTGATCGTGACTGACAGCGCCTATGTGAAAAACGGTGTGACCACCTGGATCCACAATTGGAAACGCAAGGGTTGGAAAACAGCCGACAATAAGCCCGTCAAAAATGTCGAGCTTTGGCAAAGGCTTGAAGAAGCCCAGTCCCGGCACAAAGTGGAATGGCGTTGGATCAAGGGCCATGCCGGCCACGCCGAAAATGAACGCGCCGACGTATTGGCGCGTGCAGGTATGGCCCCCTTCAAACCGGCGAAACCATGACGACGGCGTCGGGTCTGCCGGGGCTTTTGCCCTTTCTGGACTATGCTTCTGTCGCAGTATTCGCGCTGACTGGCGCTTTGGTGGCAAGCCGAGCGCAACTGGATATCGTCGGCTTCATCTTCATTGCCAGCCTGACCGCCACCGGAGGCGGTACTTTGCGCGATGTGATGCTGGACCGGGATGTATTCTGGATCGTCGATCCGTGGATGCTGGGGGTAGCCACTCTGGCTGCGGTTACAGTGTTTTTCACCGCACACCGCCTGGAAAGCCGCTATCGCGCAATCCTGTGGCTGGATGCTTTTGCGCTGGCTGTGGCAGTGCCTGCCGGGGTGGCCGCGTCGGTGGCTGAAGGCATGGGCTGGCCGATTATCCTGATCATGGGGATGGTCACAGGATGTATGGGAGGCCTTTTGCGAGATGTGGTGTGCAACGAAGTGCCTCTGGTGCTGAAACAAGGCGAATTATACGTGACTTGTGCCTTTGCCGGAGCTTTTGCAGCTGTTGCAGCCGGCGCAGCCGGCGTGACGGGTGGGATTGCTCTGCTGATTTGTGCGGTCGTGACGATGACTTTGCGTGCAGGCAGTCTGGTTTTCGGATGGCGACTGCCCGTCTATCGCGCCACACCACCCAAGACGCTGCCTCCAAGACGCTAGGGCTTGCGACCAATACGAACACGCGTTTATGTATACGCATGTCCAGACCGAAACTCATTCCAGATCACAGTGTGTACGCCTGCATCCGTGCACTTCTGACCAAGTCCGGCGACCGGGCTGCCAGCTTTGGCGCCGTCTCGCGTGCAACAGGCCTGGCGCCACCAACATTGGTCCAGCGCTACGGATCACAAGAAGCAATGGTGCGGGCAGCCTTGATGGATGGGTGGGATGCGCTTGATCGTGCTACAGATGCGGCCGAAGGCGCGTCTGATCTGTCGGTCAAAGGCGCGCAAGTGTTTCTGAAGTCGCTTAGCGCCGAGACTGGGGACACAGCGGATCTTTCGCTTCTGGTCGCCGATTTCCACGATCCTGCCTTGCGGGACCGGGCTATGGCATGGAAGGCGCGCGTGGAACAGGCTCTGGCCATGCGGCTTGGCGGCGGGGCAAAGGGGCGTGGGGCCGCAGCAATGCTATTTGCGGCGTGGCAAGGTCAATTGCTTTGGATTGCCACAGGCGACAAAGGTTTCCGGCTAAAAGACGCGATCAAGCGCCTTACTTAGAAATATAGGTCTTCCACAACCAGATCAGCGCAACAGCCCCCAGGACGGCCCCGACAAACCCGGCCATCCATCCGGTGATCGTGATCAGGAACCGCAGCAAGAAGCCGCCGAACAAGGCACCGAACACACCGATGGCCACAGTGGTCGGAACATCGGCATCCACTTTCATCAGGCGTGTCGCCAGGAACCCGGCAGCAGCCCCTATGATGATCAGAGCGACGATGGGCATGGTGACCTCCTGTTCCTGCGTCCAATATGGGGGACGCGCGCATGAATGACTAGGCCAGCTGTGGCGGAAGCGTCAAACCCTTGAGAATTTCGCTGGCAGCCATTGGTCGTTTTCCTTCCCGTTGCGCGGTCAGAACCTCGATGGCACCGTCGCCACAGGCGATGGAAAAGCCGTGCAGCACTTGCCCCGGTGCGCCCGAGCCCGTTGCGACACGGGACCGGAGCAACTTTACGCGTTCGCCACCGATCTGCACCCACGCCCCCGGAAACGGCGAAAGACCGCGGATCAACCGATCCACAATAACTGCGGGTTCGCGAAAATCCACGCGCGCCTCGGCCTTGTCGATCTTGCTTGCATAAGTCACGCCTTCATCGGGCTGTGGTTCCGGCACCAGAACCGGCAACCTGTCCAAAGCCTGCACGATCAGCGCAGCCCCCATGGCCGACAGACGGTCCTGCAGATCAGCTGTCGTGTCCTGCGGCAATATCGGTGTTTCCGCGCGCATCAACACCGGCCCGGTATCCAAGCCTGCTTCCATCTGCATGATGCAGATGCCAGTCATGGGATCTCCGGCCATGATGGCGCGTTGGATCGGCGCGGCCCCGCGCCAACGCGGCAACAAACTGGCGTGAATGTTCAGGCAACCTTGGCGGGGCCCATCCAGAACAGCTTGCGGCAGCATCAGCCCATAGGCGACCACCACCGCAACATCCGCGCCAAGCGCAGCAAACGCCGCCTGATCATCCGGATCCTTCAGCCGCGCCGGGTGCCGCACCGGCAGCCCCAATTGCAAGGCTTTCTCATGCACCGGGCTGCGGCGATCCGCCTTGCCACGCCCTGCTGGCCGTGGGGGTTGGGTGTAAACAGCCAAAATGTCATGGCGGGTGGCCAAGGCCTCCAGCACCGGAACCGAAAACGCAGGTGTGCCCATGAAAACAATCTTCATCCGCGTTTGCGCGCCTTTTCCGCTTTGACTATCAACATCTTGCGTTTAAGCGGAGACAAGTGGTCAAAATACATCCTGCCTGCCAGATGGTCGATCTGATGCTGCACGGACGTTGCCCAGAGGTTCACGAAATCCCGCTCTTCGATATCGCCCATATCATTCAAAAAGCGCACGGTCACCGCACGGGGTCGTTTGACCACGGCCGAGACACCCGGCAGGTTCGGACTGGCTTCTTCGTGTTCGCGATACTGGCCACTTGAGTGTAGAACCTCGGGGTTGGCCATGCGGATCGCCTGACCCCGTGTCTCTGAACAATCAACCACGGCCAAACGCAAGGGCACACCAAGCTGAACAGCGGCCAGCCCATAGCCGGGCATTGCCTCCATCACCTCGATCATGTCCTGCCAGAGCGCGCGAATGTCGTCGTTGATGGTCCCCACGTCCTGCGCCGGGGCCTTCAGAACCGGATGGGGCCAAGGCACGCACATGCGACGCGTCATGCCGGCTGCCCGCCAAGATATGCGGCCTCGATCGCCTGACGTCGGGCCGCCGACACTCGGTCAAAGGTCACGACCCCATCCAGATGGTCGTATTCATGCTGCGCGCAAACGGCGGCAAACCCGGTCAGGGTGTCGTCCCTTGAGCGACCCGTTTCATCTGTCCACGCAAGCCGTATCGACTTTGGCCTTGCGACATCAGCAATCACACCTGGAATGGACAGGCATCCTTCAGGGCCGGTCACCACGTCCGTCGATCGCCACCAGATCTGCGGATTGATCATGATATGCGGGTCGGGATTGCCATCTTTCCACGTCAGATCCATCACAAAAATCCGCAACATGACCCCGACTTGAGGGGCGGCCAAGCCACGCCCCGAGGCCGCATACATGCTTTGCAGCATGTCTTTGCAAATGCCGGAAACATCTTCGCATCCTACAGGCGCGCAAGGCTTTGACAAACGCGGATCGGGCCACAAAAGAATGGGTAGTCCGGCCACTTAGACCTGCCGCGCGCGTTCGCGCTTCAGCTTTTCCATCTTGCGCGTGATCATTTGGCGCTTCAACGGACCCAGATAGTCGATGAACAGTTTACCGTTCAGATGATCGATCTCGTGCTGGACGCAGGTCGCCCACAGACCCGAAAAATGCTCTTCCTGCGGACTACCATCCAACCCCTGCCATTCCACCCGCACTTCAGCCGGACGCTGGACTTCGGCATATTGGTCGGGGATCGACAAACAACCCTCTTCATAACTTGACAGATCCTCCGACGCCCAAACCACCCTTGGGTTTATCAGCGCCATAGGCCGCGCCGGGCCATCCTTGATGCAATCCATCACAAGCAACTGTTTCATCACCCCGATCTGGGGCGCAGCCAGACCGATGCCGGGGGCTTCATACATTGTCTCGAACATGTCCTCGGCAAGTTTGCGCAACTCGCCGTCAAATTCGCTGACAAGATCACAGGGCTTCTTGAGGCGAGGGTCTGGATGGATAAGGATGGCGCGGATCATGACGAAGATTTACGGCGCGGGGGGGCCACGCGCAAGGGGGCAGCCATCAAAGCCTTTTGTTCTACCGTGAACAGCTTTTTTGGATTTTTATTCTCAAAATTTCGATTAAATTAGGATGACTTTCTTAAAAAATTGACTTATTCAGGACAAACAACCCGAAAAATAGGCCACATATGCTCTTCGACGAACAGATCAACCGCGTAGGCACCCATTCCGTGAAATGGGATATGATGGAACACCTTTACGGCGTGCCCACCGACACGGGGTTGTCCATGTGGGTGGCGGATATGGATTTCCGCCCACCTGCCTGCGTGCAAAGGGCCGTCGAAAAGATGGCCGCACATGGCATCTACGGCTACTATGGCGACGACCGAGGGTATCGCGAGGCGATCCGCTGGTGGATGGCCACCCGGCATGGCTGGCAGGTGGAGATAGACCATATCTTCACCACCCATGGCCTTGTGAATGCGACGGGCTTGGTGCTGGATGCCTTCACGAAGGTTGGCGACGGCGTCGTGCTGATGACGCCGGTCTATCATGCCTTTGCCCGCACCATCAAAGCGGCGGGGCGTCTGGTGGTGGAATGTCCGCTGGCGCTGACCAACGGAGTCTATGAAATGGACTTCGCTGCCTGGGACGCCCGGATGACGGGTAACGAGACGATGCTTATCCTGTGTTCGCCACACAATCCCGGCGGGCGGGTCTGGACTCTGGCAGAGCTTCAGGCCACCGCCGCTTTCTGCAAACGTCACGACCTGATCCTTGTGTCGGATGAAATTCACCATGA
>JBKBOF010000105.1:0-9745 GCA_046294955.1 Paracoccaceae bacterium | reverse complement strand
GACCTTCAGGCCGGAAAAGCAACTATTTGCGCCAGTCAGTCACAACCGACAAAGGAATATCCCATGGCTTTCACCCTTCCTGATCTGCCCTATGCCCATGATGCGCTGGCATCGCTTGGCATGTCGAAAGAAACATTCGAATATCACCACGACATCCACCACAAGGCCTATGTTGACAACGGCAACAAGCTGATTGCCGGCACCGAGTGGGAGGGCAAGTCGGTCGAAGAGATCGTCGTGGGCACCTACAACAAGACTGCCGTTGCGCAGAACGGCATTTTCAACAATGCCAGCCAGCACTGGAACCATGCCCTGTTCTGGGAGATCATGGGGCCGGGTGACGACAAGAAGATGCCGGGTGCTTTGGAGAAGGCGCTGACCGAGGCTTTCGGTTCTGTTGCCAAATTCAAGGAAGATTTCGCCGCTGCGGGTGCGGGCCAGTTCGGATCGGGCTGGGCGTGGCTGGTCAAGGATGCAGATGGCGCGCTGAAGGTGACCAAGACCGAAAACGGCGTCAATCCGCTGTGCTTTGGCCAGACGGCTTTGCTCGGCTGCGATGTGTGGGAGCATTCCTACTACATCGATTTCCGCAACAAGCGTCCGGCCTACCTGACCAACTTCCTTGACAAATTGGTGAACTGGGAAGCCGTCGCCGCCCGCATGTAATCGTAAGGTTCTGTTCTATCAGAAAAACCGCGCAGGTCTGGCCTGCGCGGTTTTTTGCTGTGGTCAAGGTGCCGCACTTTCGATGCGCTCGACACTCCCCATCTGGGTAAAACAACACCCCATAAACAACAGGAGGTTTCTATGCCGAGGATAACGCGCGGATGCTGGATCGTGGTGGCCGACGGGGCCGGAGCGATGATTTTGCAGAATGTCGGAACGGCAGTTGCGCCCGATTTGCGCCTGATCGACCGGATCGAAACCCGCAAGATCGAAGACCATCATGACCGTGCAGGCCGGATGGCAGACGGGGGGCCGAACCAGCGTTCGGCATTGGAAGTGACCGACCGCGAGCGTCTTGCGGAAAGCGCAATGGTGGCCACGCTGATGACCCGACTGGCGTTTTCGGTGCGCCAGTCGCAGATTGCGCGCATCGCGATTGCCGCGCCGCCCCAGTTATTGGGGGAGATCCGCACACGCTTGGATGATGATCTGCGCAGTCGGGTGGTGCTGATGCTGCCAAAGACGCTGACCAACCATCCGCTGGAAAAGATTGTTGCGCTGATGGGCGACGCGATGGACCGCGCTGCTTGAAGACTGCTGAGTAAGCCGCTGACGTTAAACGCTAAATGCAATATCAATCCGGGCCAGAAGGCCCGGAACATCGGGCAGCGCCACAAAGCTGTCGCGGATCGAGGGTTCGGCAAAACCCTGTGCGATGACGTGGTTCATAAGATCTATCAAGGGTTGCCAGTAACATTCAGTATCCAAAAGGAAAATGGGCTTTCGGTGCAACCCAATCTGACGCCAGGTCAGCACCTCGAAAAATTCGTCCAGACTGCCTGCTCCGCCCGGTAGCACCACAATGGCGTCCGAGTTCATGAACATCACCTTCTTGCGTTCGTGCATGTCTTCGGTGATGACGAGTTGCCCCAGATCGCGTTTGCCTTTTTCGCGCCCCAACAGGTGCGTCGGGATCACGCCCATGGTGCGCGCACCCGCCTGCACCGCAGCGCGCGCCACCTCGCCCATCAGGCCGACATCACCCGCCCCGTAAACCAGCCGCCAACCATGATCTGCAATCCCGTGCCCAAGTGCGCGGGCCGCTTCGGCATAGGCGGCGGATTGGCCGGGGCGTGATCCGCAAAAGACACAGACGGAACGAAGCGGGGTCATGGAGACATCCTGATCGAATTTTCGTTGCATGGGCAGTGTTATCGGGGTTCCTATGCAAAGGAAAGCAGGGGTCGATAACAGACCTCGCACCGCGGGCGGGGGTCCGTTGGGGACAAGACGGGGAAACGGCATGACGTTCTGGTCGGGATTGAGTGGCGGCGCGCGCGCAGGTCGTTTGGCTGCGGGAATGGCTGCGGGAATGGTTGCGGTGGTGGTCGTGGCCGGTCTGGTCTGGCAGGTTCGCACGCCAGAGGCGCCGCCAGCCGTGGCCTCGCCTGTCCCAGAACCGGCTGTGGCCGAGACGCCGGCCCCGTCCACCCCCGCGGCTGAGGCCGAGGCTCCGCCCACATCGCCGGTCGCAGAGCCGACGCCCACTGATCTAGCCGTGGAACCCGAGTCGCAAGGTCAAGGGGTCGCACCGCCAGAGCAGGTGGCCATTGCGGACCCGGTCGCTCTGACAGAGGCGCTGCCCGCTTCCGCGCCGGAAGCGCCCGCAACATCTGCGCAGGAGGTGGTTTCTGTCGCGGCGGCCGAGCCGGTGTCAGACACACCTGCGCCACCCGTGGGTACACCTGCGCCGGAACCCGCAGCAGCCATCGCCCCGATGTTTGACAGCTACCGGGTTGAAGCAGACGGGTCTGCGGTCGTCTCGGGCCGGACCGAGCCGGGTGCGGTTATCGCCATACTGGTGGACAAAGAGCCGGTGGCCCAGACAAACGCGGGTCAGGATGGCAGTTTCGCTTCCCTGTTCACCTTGCCGACAAATGCAAACCCCAGCCTGATGACCTTGGTGGCAACGCTGGCGGACGGTCGCGTTATCGCCTCCGAGCAGTCTATCGCTCTCGGCCCGATTGCTGGGCCTGTCCTCCAGGTCGCGGCAGCACCAGAGCCATCCAGCGAAATTGCCACACCCGAAAAAGCAGAGGCAAACATTGATCCAGTGTCCCAGACCATTGTGGAAGCGGCGGTTGCAGAACCCGAGCCTGTGGTGGCTCCGCCCGTGGCGCTGTTGGTCACGGAAACCGGTGCCACCGTGGCACAGGCCCCGGCGGTGCCGACGGCAGAGCCCGTTGTCGATTCAACCCGTGTGACGACGGTGGTGCTGGATGCTATTTCCTACAATCCGGAAGGGTTGGTGCAACTGTCGGGCAAGGGGCAGGCCGGGCAGGGGGTGCGGATCTATCTGGACAATACCTTGGTGGCTGATGCCCTGATCGACGCGGCAGGCCAATGGCAAGTGACGTTGGGCGATACCGCGCCAAAAATCTATACGCTGCGTGTCGATCAGATCGACGGGGCAGGCAAGGTGTCGGCCCGGTTCGAGACGCCGTTCAAGCGCGAAACGCTTGCCAATCTGGCCGCGCTGGCAACGCCATCTGCGCCTGCGCTGCCACCCGTTGCCGGGCCTGCGCCTGCCGATCCCACATCTATCCAGCCTGCACCCGCCGTGCCTCAGCCTGTGCCTCCGGCAGTGTCCGACACCGTGTCGCCGCTTGCCTCCGTGGTGGTGACGGCTCCCGCTGCTCTGGCATCTCCGCAGCCTTTGCCTTCTGCGCCTGTCACAGTCACGGTGCAGCCCGGTTTCACCCTGTGGGGCATTGCTCGCGAGAATTTTGGCGAGGGAATCCTGTATGTGCAGGTTTACGAGGCCAACCGTGACAAGATCCGGGACCCTGATCTGATCTATCCGGGGCAGGTCTTTTCCATCCCGCACAATGATTGAGCCACCTCTGGCCATTTGCGGAATCACACCCTAGGTATGGGGGCCGAAAAGAGGCCCGCAATGACCAAACCGACGCCGATGAATACCCCCGCCACTGGCGTGCAAACCATAGCCCGCGTGATCCCGTATCTTTGGCCGAATGGGCAGACTTGGGTCAAACGCCGGGTTGTGATCTCGCTGAGCCTGCTCGTGATGGCCAAGGTCATCTCGGTGTCCACCCCCGCGCTCTACAAGCAGGCTGTTGATGCGCTTGCGGGTACCGCGCCGGACACAGCCACGCTGCTGGGCCTGTCGGCGGTCGGACTGACCATCGCCTACGGCATGGCGCGCTTGATGACGGTGCTGTTTCAGGAACTGCGCGACGCCGTGTTCGTGCGGGTGGGTCAGCGTGCCCTGCGCCAACTGGCCTTGGAAACCTTTACCCACATCCACCGCCTGTCCTTGCGCTATCACATCACACGCAAGACCGGCGGCCTGAGCCGGATCATCGAACGCGGTGTGAAAGGTGTCGATTTCCTTCTGCGCTTCATGTTGTTGTCGATTGGGCCGCTGATTCTTGAGCTGTCCATGGTGGCGGTGATTTTTGCCTTCGTCTTCGGCTGGCAATACGCGGTGGTCGTGGTGGTGGTGATCAGTATCTACGTCACCTTCACCCTGAAAATTACCGAATGGCGCGTGGCGATCCGGCGCGAGATGAACGCTCAGGATACCGATGCGAACCAGAAGGCCATCGACAGCCTGCTGAATTTCGAGACGGTCAAATACTTCAACGCAGAAGGTATGGAGGCGCAGCGCTATGACAGGGCGATGCAGCGCTACGAGGTTGCTGCGGTCAAGACCGGGCTTTCTCTGGCATTCCTGAACCTTGGGCAGTCGTTCCTGATCACTTCGGGCCTTGTGATCGTGATGGTGATGGCGGCACGCGGGGTGCAGGCAGGCACCTTGACGGTTGGCGATTTCGTGATGGTCAACGCCTATATGATCCAGATCACCATGCCGCTGAACTTCCTTGGCACGGTCTACCGCGAGATTCGGCAGGCGCTGGTCGACATGGGCGAGATGTTCGGGCTTTTGGGCCAACCGGCCGAGGTGGTGGACAAACCCAATGCACCTGAGCTGAAAGTCACAGGCGGCGAGGTGGCGTTTGACAATGTGCGCTTTGACTATGACCCGACGCGGCCGATCCTGAAGGGCATCAGCTTTACCGTCGCCCCCGGCCAACGGGTTGCTTTGGTGGGGCCGTCGGGAGCGGGCAAATCGACCATCGGTCGGCTTTTGTTCCGGTTCTATGATGTGACAAGCGGGGCCATCCGCATCGATCGGCAGGATCTGCGCGATGTGACGCAAGCTTCGATCCACGGGTCTATCGGCGTGGTGCCGCAAGACACCGTGCTGTTCAACGACACGGTCTATTACAACATCGCCTATGGTCGTCAGGGAGCGTCGCGCGCGGAAGTGGAAGAGGCGGCAAGGGCAGCGAAGATCCATGATTTCATCGTCTCGTTGCCCGAAGGCTATGAGACGACAGTGGGCGAGCGCGGGTTGAAGCTGTCGGGCGGCGAAAAGCAGCGGGTGGGCATTGCCCGAACATTGCTGAAGAACCCGCCGATCCTGATTTTGGACGAAGCGACCAGCGCGCTGGACACCCAGACCGAGCGTGACATTCAGGACAGCCTGTTGCGTATGGGGGAAGGCCGGTCTGTGATCACAGTGGCGCACCGCCTGTCCACCATTGCGGATGCCGATGTGATCCTTGTGCTGGAAGCAGGTGAAATCGTCGAACGCGGCACGCATGAGGCATTGCTTGCAAACGGCGGACGTTATGCCGCGATGTGGGCACGGCAATCTTCGGAAGAGGAAGAACAGCAGGCCAAGATCGCCTAGCGAATTGCGGCTGGGCAGGATCGGGCAGCGGCACCGGTGTTGCACCGCCGTTGCCTGCACGGGCATTGCCTGACCCTATTCGGCGGCGGTCGGGTTATGGATGGCGGTCAGACGGGCCTTTGGCGTATCGGGCAGGTGGGCGGTGCCGACGTCTTCCCACAGGATCAGCGGCCCCCGGACCGCGCGGGCGGCACTTGTCAGTGCCAGATCGCGGGCCTCAACGCTGTTCTTGCCCTGTGCAAGGGCGGACAGTCGCGCCCAGCCGCGGTACGCCCCGGCCCAGAACCAGACCCGCAGCGCGAGCAGGGACGGCGTCACCACCAGCGTCAGCAGGGTGGCGATGCCAAGACCAAACACCACCGCAGTCGCCAATTGCTTCCACCACAGCGCTGAAGGGCTGTTCAGTGTATAGCCGCCGGCAAAGAAATCAACCGACAGCCCGAACATCATCGGCGCAAGCCCCGCCATGGTGGTGATCGTCGTCAACAGAACCGGCCGCAGACGTTGTTCGGCTGTACGGATAATCGCCTCCAACTTTGGCATATAGCGGCTGAAGTCCTGATAGGTGTCGATCAGGATGATGTTGTTGTTCACCACGATCCCCGCCAAGGCGACGATCCCGGTGCCGGTCATGATGATCGAAAAGGTCTGCCCCATCACCATCATTCCGACCAGAACCCCGGTGGTGGACAATACCACCGCCAAAAGCACCAGCACCGCGTTATAGACAGAGTTGAACTGCGCCAGCAGGATGATGAACATCAACCCCAAGGCCCCGGCAAAGGCCTTGGCCAAAAATGCCCCGGCCTCGGCCTGATCTTCCTGATCGCCCGTCCATACCCAGTTGACGCCTTGCGGCAGTGGGTTGGTGGCAAGCCAGACGTTCAGCGCCTCGATCCGTTCCGTTGCGGTGATCGGCACACCATCGGCCCGCGAAAGCCCCGGTGTGACATCGGCCTTCACGTCATAGACCCGGGACTCATCGACCCGGTCGATCCGTCCGAGTTTGGCTACCGGCTTGCGGGTGATGAAGTTCGACAGCGGCACAAGTCCTTCGGCGGTGCGCACCTTGAGCGAATCAAGCGTTGACAGCACCCGGTCCTGTTCCGGAAGCCGCACACGGATCTCGATCTCTTCGTCCGAGCTTTCCACCCGCATGGTGTCCAGCATTACGCCGCGCGTGACCAGTTGCACCATGCCGCCAACCGTGGCGACATCGGCGCCAAACCGGCCGGCGCGGGCAACATCGACCGTGATTTCCCAGTCGATTCCGGGCAGGGGGCGGGTATCCTCGATCCCGGTGATGCCGTCCATCCCGGCCATCCGGGCGCGTACGACACTGACAGCGTCCGACAAGGCGTCAAAATCATCGCCAGACAGGCGCAAGTGCAATGGCTTGCCCGAGGCAGGGCCCGACGCCCCGGCAAGCACCTCGATCTGGATGCCGGGCAGGGCTTGCAGGCGCGTGGTCAGGCCCGCGATGATGCGGTCCCCGCCAAGGGCCGGATCCGTGCTGCGGTCTTCCCAAGGGGCGAGTTCAAGCTGGATCTGGCCCACGCTGTCCAAGGGCGCCTGCGCGCCGCCGGTGTTGGCATTCAACCCACCCGACCCAGCAAAGGAAAAAGTGGATTTCACCCCCGGCGTGCCGACCACCAGCGCTTCGGCCTGTTGGAGCAGCACGTCCTTTTCGGCCAGCGACAGGTTGCCGCGCGCCCGCACATAAACGATGGCCTGTTCGGGTTCGGTTGCCACAAAGAACTCCACCCCTTTGCCATGTTGGCTGTAGAGCGCGAAGATCACCACGACCAAGCCTGCGGCCGCCGCGATGGTGACAAGTGGCATCACCGGGTTGCCGGTCAGGAACCGGATGATCCGACCAAAGGCGGTGCGCCGATAGCCAGCGATGATCGGTGCGCGGCGGATCGGCTTTGTGGCCTCAATCGTGATGGACGCGGCAAAGCCGCCCAGCATGACAAGAAGCAGTCCGGGCACAAGCGACGTAACGCCCGTGCCGCGTGGCGCCAGCAGCAGGATGACCCCGGCAAACAGGATCGCCATCGCCATACCCACCAGCACAAGCCGCAGCCACAGCGGACGTGGCCGCAGCAGGGTTGCAATCGACTCCAGTCTGCGTGTCACGCGTCCAGCCACACCGCCCATCACCGGCACATAGACCAGCGCCACAAGCAACGAGGCCGTCAGCACAAAGATCAGCGTGATCGGCAGCATCCCCATGAATTCGCCTGCAACGCCTGGCCAGAACAGCATGGGCAGAAAGGCGCAAAGCGTGGTCGCCGTAGAGCTGATGATCGGCCAGAACATGCGCTTTGCTGCCTCGGTATAAGCGGCCATCGGGCCCGAGCCCTCCTGAATCCGGGTGTCGGCATATTCCACCACAACGATGCCGCCATCGACCAGCATTCCCACCGCAAGGATCAACCCGAACATCACAATGTTCGACACCGAAATTCCCATCACCGCGAAAAACGCGAAGGTCAGCAGGAAGCTGGTTGGGATCGAAAACCCGACCAACAACGCCGACCGGGTGCCAAGCGCCGCAAGCACCACAACCATAACCAACGCAATGGCAGTCAACACCGAGCCTTCCAACTGGCGAACCATGCCTTCGACATTCGTTGACTGGTCCAGCGACGCCGCCACCGATACCGAATTGCGCAGCGGCTCGGGCCATTTCGCGACCTCTTCGGCCACCGTGGCTTCGACCAGACGCGCGCTGTCGATCAGATTGAACCCTTTGCGCTTCACGACCTGAATGGCCACCGTGGGTTCCCCATTGAACCGCGCAGTACCGGTCGCATCCTTGAAGGTCAGGTTGATCTGGGCCAGATCGCCCAAGGTGATGGTGCGGTCGCCGTTGACCTTTACAGGCAGAGCATAGACCTGCGCCGCAGTGGTAAAGCTGGACGGGATCTTCACGGCAAAGGCGCCGTTCGCGGTTTCCACCTCGCCCGCCGCGATCAACTGATTGTTGCGGGTGACAACGGTGATCAACTCGGCTGCCGTGATGTTGTAGGCTTCCAGCTTCAACGGGTCGATCAGCACCTCCAGCATCTCGTCGCGGTGGCCTGCCAGTTCGGCCTTCAACACCGGCTCCAGTGCGGCGATGCGCTTTTGCAGATCTTTCGCAGCCCGCAGCAGAGTGCGTTCCGGCACGTCGCCCGACAAGGCGATCACCAGAATCGGAAATTCGCTGAAGTTGATTTCGTTGACCGAGTATTTGTCGGCCCCTGCCGGAAACTTCGCCTCGGCGGTGTTCATGCGGTCGCGCACGTCGGCAATGGTCTTGGTTTTGTCCCAGCCGAATTCGAATTCAAGCGCCACGCCGCCATAGCCTTCGGCCGCCGTGCCCGAGATCTTTTTCAGCCCGTCCAAACCCGACAGCTCTTGCTCCATCACTTTGACCAGCAAGGTTTCACTGTCAGCCGCCGATATGCCGGGAAAGGGGACTGATACGAACAGGGCCGGGATGTCGATATCGGGTTCGCCCTCTTTGGGCAGGCTGACATAGGCCATCACACCGGCTGCGACCGACAGGATGATAAAGGCCACGACCATGCGGGCGCGGGCGGCGGCCCAGTCCACGATGCCGGTCATGGCGCGGCCTCTTGCAACGTGACGGCAATCTGGGTGCCGTCGGTCACGAATTCCTGCCCCACGATGATCACCGTCGCTTCATCCGGCAAGCCGGTGACAAACATACCTTCTAACGTGTCGCGCAAAACCGTGACCGGCGCAAAGCGGGCGACTCCAGCCACAGCCAGCCGGACACCAAGCGTGCCGTCATTGGCAAGGGTCAGGCTGGAAGCCGGCAGCAGATGCGCCATGACACCATCAGCCGCAATCAGCATCTCAGCGGTCTGTCCGTCGCGGATCGCAAGGTCGGCGTTGGGCACCGTCACCTCGACGCGGAACGTGCGGGTGGCAGCATCCGCCGAGCGCGACAGAAAGGTCACGCGCCCCTGAACCTCGCGTCCGGAAATCAGTCGGGCCCCGGCCATGGCCCCCACGTTGACGCGGTCAACTTCGGCTTCGGGCACAAAGCCCACCAGCTTGATCGGATCGAGTTGTATCACGGTGGCACAAGCAGAACCGGGTTGCAAAAGACTGCCCAATTCGGCGGTGTCGGTTTCCAGAAGCCCTTCGAACGGCGCGGACACGGTCAGGCGCGCAATATCGGCGCGGATCGCATCCAGCGCCGAGCGGGCCGACTGCACCCCGGCGCGGGCCGCTTCCAGTGTGGCCTCTGCCCCGATCCGACGGGTTTCCGTTGCAAAGCCG
>JBKBOF010000104.1:0-9836 GCA_046294955.1 Paracoccaceae bacterium | reverse complement strand
GGCTATTCAGTGCTCGTGACTGGCGAACCGTCGCCTGTGCCGCTTCCGGCTGCGGGCTGGCTGTTGATGGCGGGCGTGGGTGGTCTTGCTGCCATGCGTCGGCGCCGCAAAGCCGCCTGAACCCGTTTCAGAAGTCTGTGTAAGCACGAGGCGCTTTGCCTCGTGCTTACATGCTTTTCGAGTTTCGTCTTGCACGACAACACCGAACGGACAGGGCTGAAAACAGCCCAATCGTTCCGGACTGGCATTTCCAATTCCGCCTGACACGCTAAGGTCGACGCAGGACCATCGCCGCGGGGAATTGGCATGAACATCATCTGGCTGGGACATTCAGGCTTTCGGATCGAGATCGAGAACAGCATCTTGCTGATCGACCCATGGCTGGAAGGTAACCCGATGTTCCCTGCCGAGCGCCGCGATGCCGCCTTGCACGGGGCGACGCACATCCTGCTGACCCATGCGCATGGCGACCATGCCTCTGAGGCCTTGGCTATCGGACGCGCCACCGGGGCAACCATTGCCGCCATCCACGAACTGGCCGAATGGCTGACCCGCGAAGGGGCGGCCAATGTCCTTGGGTTTGGCAAGGGCGGCACCATTGATGCGGGCGCCGCGCGGGTGACTATGGTAAACGCCACCCATTCTGCCAGCATAGATTTCAAAGGCGGCAATGCCGTGCCGGGTGGGTCGGCCGCCGGTTTCATGATCGCGGGCGAAGGTCAGGTCATCTATGTTTCGGGTGACACCGACATCATGGCCGATATGGAATGGATGGCCGACTATCACAAGCCGACGATCGGCATCCTGTCTTGCGGCGGCCACTACACGATGGACATGGCCCGTGCTGCCTATGCGGCCCGTCGGTATTTCAATTTCAAGACCGTCATTCCCTGCCACTATCGCACCTTCCCGATACTGGCGCAGGACGCGTCCGACCTGCGAGCAGGATTGCCGCCCGGCGTGACAGTGATCGAACCACAAGTGATGGAGCCGATCCGGTTGTGACCGGAAGGCCGCTGCCGGGTCAGCCGCGCCGCGCACCGAAGAACCGCTTCAGCAAGTCTTCGGCTTCCAACCCGCCGATCCCATCGTAAACCTCGGGCACATGATGGCATTGGGGGTGCGAGAATACCCGCGCGCCCACGGAAACGCCGCCACTTTTGGGGTCTGCCGCGCCGTAGTACAATCGCGCAACCCGTGCGGCCGAAATAGCTGCGGCACACATCGGACAGGGCTCCAGCGTCACATAGAGATCGTGCCCCGTCAGTCGTTCCGATCCGGCCCGCCGACAGGCTTCCCGCAGGGCCATCACCTCCGCATGCGCTGTGGGATCGGACAGCTCTCGCGTGCGATTGCCGGACCGCGCGACCACGACACCGTCGGGAGATACGACCACTGCACCCACCGGCACCTCGCCCCGCGCGCCAGCGCCTCGCGCCTCATCCAGCGCCAGTTCCATGAACGAGCGAAAGCCCGGTCTCTGCGCCACCTTGTTCCTTTCTGTTTCTGCCAATATCCTTGGACATACGCGGGCTGATGGCCCCTGCCCGTTTTCCGTTACAAAGGTCGCGCTCCATGCCCGAAAAGACAAGCCCCGCGAAACCCGTTCGGGCAAAGGCGGCCAGACTACGCCCGCGACCGTCACCCGGCCCTTCTGCACCAGCCAAGGCAGCCACCACGCCCGAGGGCGAACGCATCGCCAAAGTGCTGTCACGCGCTGGCGTCTCGTCAAGGCGCGAGGCGGAGCGGCTGATCGAGGCCGGCGAAGTCACCGTGAATGGCAAGATCGTGACCTCGCCTGCGCTGAACGTGACTGCCCACGACAAGATTACCGTTTCGGGCCAAATCGTTGGCGCACCGGAACCTGCGCGTCTGTGGCTCTATTACAAACCCGAAGGGCTTGTCACATCGGCGTCGGATGAAAAGGGCCGCGAAACGGTGTTTGACAATTTGCCTGAAGACATGCCGCGCGTCATGTCGATCGGAAGACTCGACCTCAATTCCGAAGGGCTGTTGTTGCTGACCAACGATGGCGCGCTGAAACGGCAACTTGAACTGCCCTCGACCGGTTGGTTGCGCAAGTATCGGGTTCGGGTCAAAGGCAACCCGACCGAGCCGGATCTCGAACCTCTGCGCAAGGGCATAACCATCGAAGGCGAACGATTTCAGCCGATGGAGGTGAAACTGGATCGGCATCAAGGGGCCAATGCCTGGCTGACCATCGGCCTGCGCGAAGGCAAGAACCGCGAAATTCGCCGCGCCATGTTCGCAATCGGGCTGACGGTGAACCGGTTGATCCGGATCAGCTATGGCCCGTTCCGGCTGAACGAGATGGAGCCGGGCGATGTCGAGGAAATCAAGGCGCGTGTCATGCGTGACCAATTGGGCGCGTTGATCTCGGGGCAGATCGAGGATGCATCAGAAACCACGGCCAAGCCCAAATCCCGCGTCCGCACCACAAGCCGCACCCGTGATGCCGCAGATGAAAATCCCGTAAAAGCCTCGGCGCGTGGCAGGACAGTCGCCACGGATCGCCCGAATGCCGGGCCTCGAAATGCGGTCCCGTCCGCAAGGCCAAAGTCAACAAGCCCCGGGACCATCACCTCGTCGCGCGGGCGCAAGGCTTTGGGTCAATTGGCCGATGCGTGGGACACTGCCACCACACCGAAGGGACGTCCGGCCAAGCGAGGTCCCGATGACGCCAAAACCGGAACCCCCCGCAGCCGCAGTTCAGGATCGCCAAAGTCCGGTGGTCCCAAGACACCCCCACGCCGAAAGTGACAGAGATGACGGAACGAGAAAAGGAGAGGGGCGCGGGGTTTTCAAACCCGCGTCCCTCTGGCAAGCGCACGCGCCATCCCCTATAGTTTACAAGGTGGGCGGGTTCATTGCCTGCACCGCTTGGAAAGAGGCCTCAATGTCCGCAAATGGGATACAATCATTGTCCTTCGTGCTGCTGATCGGGCTCGTGGCATATGTCGCCTTTGGCGGGGGTCTTTGATGGCGCAACGCTTTGGCGGAAAATTCAGCCCCGGCGCGCAGCCCGATGACAAGGCAGCGTCGCCGCACCCGTTTGATGGCAAACAGCCCTTGAAAGGCGCGGGTCGTGCCCGGATTCTGGTCATCGCGTCGCTGTTTTTCCTGCCCGCAGCGTTTTTTGGTGGCCCCCGCACCCTGTTGTTCGGTCTGTTGGCCACCGCTCTTATGCTGATGGCCGCTTTTCTGACCCGCGAAGGTCTAAAGGCACATGCAGCCTATGATGAACGCAAGATTGCCCGCCGCCCCGCTTTTCCGCGTAAGATCTTTGGCAGCGTGTTTACCGGGGCCGCCTTGATCGCGGGCGGCATGATGACCCATACGGATATGGTCTATCCGATCCTGTTCGGCATTGCCGGGGCTGTTCTGCATTTTCTGACATTCGGTGCCGACCCTCTGTCAGACAAGGGTGCCGAGGGCATTGACACCTTTCAGACCGACCGTGTTGCACGTGCCGTAGATGAGGCGGAAAAGCATTTGTCCGCAATGCGGGACGCCATTCTTCGCGCCAACGACCGACAGTTGGAAGGCCGGGTGGATCGTTTCATCGCCGCTGCCCGCGCCCTGTTTCGCACGGTGGAGGACGACCCGCGCGATCTTACAGCTGCCCGCAAATATCTGTCGGTCTACCTGATGGGCGCGCGCGACTCGACGGTGAAATTCGCAGATCTTTATGCAAGGTCGCGGGATGCACAGGCGCGCAGCGAATATGTGGCCCTGCTGGACGATCTGGAAACCACCTTTGCCGACCGGTCACGCAGTTTGTTGTCAGACAACCGCAGTGATCTGGATATAGAAATATCGGTATTGCGCGAAAGACTGAAACGCGAAGCCTGACCCAATTTGAACAGTGAGAATGATGCCATGACCGACTCCATACGCGAACAGGCCGCCAACGCTTTGGCCCAGATCGAAGAAGTCACCGCCGTGATCTTGCCAGAACCGGGCGGTGAAATCGTGCCGCTTGACGCTGCGACAGGCACCAAAGCCACTGACATCCGGACGCGGATGAACGAACTCGACATGACAAACACGCAATCCATCATTTCGTTCGGGTCAAAGGCACAGGCCGAATTGCAGGTGATCAGCCAGGAAATGCTGGCCGACGTAAAGAACAAGGACGCCGGCCCGGCCGGTGACAGTCTGCGCAAGATCGTCACCACGATCCGTGGCTTTGGTGGCGACGAACTCGACCTGCGCCGGGAACGCAGTTGGTGGGAACGGCTGACAGGTCAGGCCGCACCTTTTGCGGAATTCGTGGCACGCTATGAGACGGTGCAAAGCCAGATCGACAAGGTGACGGAAGACCTTCTTGGCCATGAACACCGGCTGCTCAAGGATATCAAATCGCTGGATCTTTTGTATGAAAAGACCCTGCGCTTCTATGACGAGCTGGCGCTGTATATCGCTGCTGGCGAAGCCAAGCTTGCCGATATTGACGCCACGACAATTCCAGCCAAAGAGGCCGAAGTCTCTGCGGCCCCCGAAATGGATCAGGTGAAAAAGGCGCAGGAGTTGCGCGATCTGCGCGCGGCCCGCGATGATCTGGAACGTCGGATCCACGACCTGAAACTCACCCGTCAGGTCACGATGCAATCGCTGCCATCCATCCGACTCGTGCAGGAAAACGACAAGTCACTGGTGACGAAGATCAATTCGACTCTCGTGAACACGGTGCCGCTGTGGGAAACCCAACTGGCTCAGGCCGTCACGATCCAGCGGTCGCGCGAAGCGGCCGCAGCGGTGCGCGACGCCAATGACCTGACAAATGAATTGCTGACCAAGAACGCCGACAACCTGCGCGAAACCAACCGGGTCGTTCGCGAAGAGATGGAACGGGGCGTGTTCGACATCGAATCGGTGAAAAAGGCCAATGAACAACTGATCGCTACCATCAACGACAGCCTTGCCATCGCGGACGAAGGCAAGATCCGCCGTGCGTCCGCAGAGGCAGAGTTGCAGAAGATGGAGGCGGAATTGCGCGACACACTGGCCTCGGCGCGGGCGCGTAGCGTTCCGCAGCAGACCAAAGGGTAAAGACGCACGATGGGATGTTCCACCGTCTTTCGTCCGCTCGCTTTGGCGGTCTGCGCTTTGGCGCTTGCAGGCTGCGTTGTCAGCCCGCAGGCCCCCGGCACGTCGCCACCCGCACCGTCGCGCCCGACGCAACCTGTCACCTCTGCTGCACCCAGTGCGGCGAGTGTGGCGGTAAGCAAACACTATGCCCGCGTGCAGGCCGACCTGTTGTCCAACGGCCTGTTGCGGACCGACGGTGGCGGACGCGACACACCCTTCTCGGACCGGATGCTGGCGGAAAACTTTATCCGCATCGCACTTTATGACGAATATACCCGTGGTCCCGGTGGCCCGGTGCAACGTCAGACCGCCAGCCGACTGCGACGCTGGGAAACGCCTGTGCGCGTCGGTCTGCGTTTTGGCGCATCGGTCAGCCCGGCAAGTCGCGCCACGGATACGGCCCGGATCAGTTCGTATCTTGCCCGACTAAGCCGGATCACCGGGCATCCGATTGCCTTGAGCGACACTGCGCCGAACTTCTTCATCCACATTGTCAACGAAGACGAACGCCGCAGCCTTGGACCCACCGTCACGGCCGCGCTTCCCGGATTGTCGTCAGGGGAAGTATCCAGCATCACCAACATGCCCTTGTCCACCTACTGTCTTGTCTATGCGATGTCAGAGGGCTCGTCCGGCCGCTACAACCGGGCCTTTGCGGTGATACGGTCCGAGCACCCCGATCTTTTGCGCTTGTCGTGCATGCACGAAGAAATTGCGCAGGGCCTTGGGCTTGCCAATGACAGCCCCCGCGCGCGCCCGTCGATCTTCAATGACGACGAGGAATTTGCGCTGCTGACATCGCAAGATGAGTTGATGTTGCGCATCCTGTACAATCCCGCCCTGCGCACCGGCATGTCCGAAGCCGAAGCGCGACCCATCGTCGAATCTCTTGCGCGCGCCCTTTTGGGCGGCGAAAGTTGACCGTCCCCATCGGGAAAAAAGGAGTGTAGTCATGGTTTTTGATTTCCTGAAAGGCGAATTCATCGATGTCATCTCGTGGTTGGATGACACGCGCGACACGATGGTCTGGCGCTTTGAACGGCGGGGGCAGGCGATCAAGTATGGTGCCAAATTGACGGTGCGCGAAGGTCAGGCGGCGGTGTTCGTGCATGAAGGGCAGTTGGCCGATGTCTTCGGTCCCGGTCTATACATGTTGGAGACCAACAACCTGCCGATCATGACCACCTTGCAACATTGGGATCACGGCTTTTCCAGCCCATTCAAATCCGAGATCTATTTTGTCAACACCACCCGGTTCAATGACCAGAAATGGGGCACCAAGAACCCGATCATGTGCCGTGATCCGGAATTCGGTCCGGTCCGTATCCGCGCTTTCGGCACTTATTCGATGCGAGTCAGCGATCCAGCGCTGTTTCTGAAGGAAATCGTCGGCACCGACGGCGAATTCACCGCTGACGAGATTTCCTTCCAGATCCGCAACATCATCGTGCAGGAATTCAGCCAGACCATTGCCAGATCGGGCATCCCTGTGCTGGATATGGCCGCCAACACCGCCGATCTGGCCAAGATCGTGACCACCGCGATCAACCCGACCATTGCCGCCTACGGCTTGATCCTCCCGGAATTTTACATCGAAAACATAAGCCTGCCTGAAGAAGTGGAAAAGGTGCTCGACAAGCGCACGTCGATGGGCATCGCGGGGGATCTGCACAAGTACATGCAATTCAACGCCGCCGAAGGCATGGCAAACCCGGCTTCGGGCGCAGGGGCCATGCTGGGCGCGGGCATGGCCGCAGGTGTGGGTGCGGCCATGGCGCAGCAGATCGGCCCATGGGGCACCGCGCCAGCCGCACCTTCGGCGTCCACGATGCCTCCTCCGCCGCCCCCACCAGCGTCACTGGTCTGGCATGTTGCCGAAAATGGCGCGACCAAAGGGCCGTTCGACGAGACCGCCCTGATGCAGATGGCGGCATCCGGGCAGCTTTCCCGAGCCAGCATGGTGTGGGCCCCCGGACAGGATGGGTGGAAAATGGCGGCAGAAACCGCCCTTGGTCGCCTGTTCGACGCTGTTCCGCCGCCACCGCCCGGACAGTGACAGGCACAAGGCATGCGCGACGAAGAAACCCGCTGGCCGTGCGAAAGCTGCGGCGCCGACCTGCGGTTTTCGCCGGGCGACTTTGCGCTGAGGTGCGATCATTGTGGCCACGTTCAGGCTTTGCCCGACGCGCCCCCGGCTCGGATTACCGCGCTTGAGGAAATTGATCTCGACCGCGGTCTGCGCAACGATTTGCCCCCTGCGGACATGCAGGAGGTGCGAGTCACCCCCTGCCCGTCCTGCGGCGCACAGGTCGAATTCTTTGGCGCTCAACATGCGACGGAATGTCCGTTCTGCGCGACACCCGTTGCGATCGGCACCGGCACGCAACGGCTTATCAAACCGCAGGCCGTTCTGCCGTTCACGTTGACCGAGCGCCAAGGCCGTGAGGCAATGGTGAAATGGTTGGGAAGCCTGTGGTTCGCCCCCGGCGGGTTGGTCGAATACGCACGCAAAGGTCGGGCGCTTTCGGGCCTTTATGTGCCGTATTGGACCTTCGACGCCGCGACCCGCAGCCGCTATTCCGGCGCGCGCGGGGAATATTACTATGAAACCCGCATGGTTACAGTGCAGGTCAATGGCCGATCCGAACGGCGTCAGGAACAGGTGCGAAAGACCCGCTGGCATGCGGCCGCAGGCTGGGTGTCGCGCCGGTTTGACGATGTTCTGGTGCTGGCCAGCGGGTCGCTGCCGCGCCGCTATACCGATGCGCTTGCCCCATGGGATCTGGGGGCCCTTGTTCCCTACAGCGCCGATTATCTTGCCGGCTTCACATCCGAAGGCTACACCGTCAGCCTGTCCGATGGGCTTCAGTTAGCCCGCGAACGGATGGAGGCGCAGATCGCCATGGACGTGCGCCGGGACATTGGCGGTGACGAACAGCGCATCGACCGGATCAACACGGACTACAGCGCCGAAACCTTCAAACATATCCTACTGCCAATCTGGATGGCCGCTTACAAATACAACGGCAAGACCTATCGCTTTGTCGTCAACGGCCAGACAGGCCGGGTGCAGGGTGAACGACCGTATTCCGCCTGGAAGATCGCCTTCGCCATCCTTGTTGCGGCACTTGTGATTGGCGGTCTTGCGTATCTAGGCCAGACACAGGGCTGACCGGCCCTTTCAGACGGGGCCACAATCGTTTACGATTCAGGAACAATAAGAAACAAAGGGCAAGTCATGCAGGCAAACCGGCGCGCGTTCACCTTGGGATTGGCTGCCATATGGCTTTCTGGCTGCGTGGGTGGCGACGGTTCTGGCCCCGCATCAGTTGTCTCGCGCACGGCGGAGCCGGGCATGTCGCCCGTGGCTAATGCGGGTTTTGACACTTGGGTCACTGGATTCAAATCACGTGCCGCCGGCCGGGGTCTGTCGCAATCCACGATCGACACCGCCTTTCGCAGCGCGGGCTACTTGCCCGGCGTGATCGTGCGTGACCGCAACCAGACCGAGTTCAAGCGCAGCCTTGAAGACTATCTCGCCATTGCCGCCAGCCCCGAGCGCGTCTCAAAGGGCCGCGCCGCCGTTGCTCGGCACCGCACAAGTCTTGCTGCCATCGAAAGCCGCTATGGCGTCGAGGCCGAGGTCTTGACCGCTGTCTGGGGTCTGGAAAGCCAATACGGCGAACGCCGCGGATCGGTGCCGGTGATTTCGGCCCTGTCCACACTGGCCTACGATGGCCGACGCGGGGCGTTCTTTGAACAACAACTGATCGCCGCCTTGCGCATCTTGCAAAACGGCGACACCACCGCTGCAAACATGACGGGAAGCTGGGCCGGGGCGATGGGACACACCCAGTTCATCCCCACCAGCTATCTGGAATTCGCAGTCGATTTCACCGGTGACGGGCGCCGTGACATCTGGTCGGACGACCCAACTGACTCTCTTGCCTCAACCGCCGCATATCTGTCGCGCTCTGGCTGGCGCAAGGGCCAGCCATGGGGGATCGAGGTCCGCCTGCCCGCAGGCTTCAACACTGGCATTGCCGGGCGTGGCAAAGGCCGCAGCACAGACGCATGGTCAGGCCTTGGCGTCACCACCGCGACGGGTGGCCGCCTGACCGATCACGGCACAGGCTCGATCATCCTGCCGCAAGGGGCCAACGGCCCCGCCTTCCTTATCTTCAACAATTTCAATGCCATCGCCCGATACAACAACGCAGTGAACTATGTCATTGGTGTCGGGCACCTTTCCGACAGATTGCGCGGAGGTGGGCCCATCCAAGGCAACTTCCCCCCGGACGCTACCGGCATGACCATTGCTGATCGTCAAGAGTTGCAACGTCGTCTGACGGCAGCAGGGTTTGACACCGAAGGCAGCGACGGCGTTATTGGCGCCAAGACCCGTGCCGCCATCGAAGCATTCCAGAGCGCGCGCGGTCTGCCGGTCACCGGGGAGCCATCGCCCGATCTGCTCCGACGGCTGCGCGCCTGACGATGTCACCCGGCACAGGCGCCGCCACGCTTTCCAGCCCTGCTGCAGCAGTTGACTCGCAGATCACGCCGCGCGATAGCCGGACAACTGATCCGGAGGCTTTGATGCTTGATCTCACTCGCGTTCTACCGCATGCGCGGATCCCCGAACTGCCCAATCCCTATTTTGGCAAGGTCCGCGACTGCTATGATTTGCCGCCCACGGCAGACCACCCCGACGGGTTGCGGATCCT
>JBKBOF010000103.1:0-10030 GCA_046294955.1 Paracoccaceae bacterium | reverse complement strand
CGGGGGTTCCCGGTCTGTTTGCCATCGGTGATATCGCAGGTGCACCTTGGCTTGCGCACAAGGCCAGCCATGAGGGTGTGATGGTGGCCGAATTGATCGCGGGTGGCCATCCACACCCGATCAAGCCGGGCAGCATCGCCGGCTGCACCTATTGCCAGCCGCAAATCGCCAGCGTCGGGATGACCGAAGCCAAGGCCAAGGAGGCGGGCTTTGAGATCAAGGTCGGCCGGTTCCCGTTCATCGGCAACGGCAAGGCGATTGCCCTTGGCGAAAGCGAAGGCATGATCAAGACCGTGTTCGACGCCAAGACCGGCGAATTGCTGGGCGCCCATATGGTGGGCGCGGAAGTGACCGAACTGATTCAGGGCTATGTCATCGGGCGCACGCTTGAGACCACCGAGGAAGATCTGATGAACACTGTCTTCCCGCATCCAACCCTGTCGGAGATGATGCACGAGGCGGTTCTTGACGCCTACGGTCGCGCCCTGCACATGTGACCTGCGATTTTTCTGCGAAAAATCAGGGGGGCTGTCTGCCCCCCTGTCGCGTTCCGCGACTGCCCCCCGAGGATATTTTCGAACAGATGAAGGGGCGGACATGCGGGCGGTGGTGACGGTTCTGGCGCTGTGGGCCGCCGGGCTGGGGGCGGCAGCGCAGTTCGGCAAGATGTCTGTGGCCTATCCGGTGCTGACCTTTGTTTATTCCGGGGCGTCGGCGCATGGCTATCCAGCCCATTCGGTCGTGGAGATCGGACTGATCCTGTCGGTGGTGGGCATGGTCGGTCTGATCCTTGGAACGACGGCCGGGCTTTGGGTCACGCCGCTGGGACCGCGCCGGGTGGTGGTGGTGGCGTTGGTGCTGGGTGCTGCGCTGAGTCTGGTGCAAACCACCTTCCCACCGTATCCGCTGCTGATGCTGAGCCGGGTACTTGAGGGGCTGTCGCATCTGGCAATCGTGGTGGTGGGGCCAACGGCGATTGCCGGTCAGGCCGGGGCGCGCTGGCAGGGGGCCGCAATGACGCTGTGGTCGTCCTTCTTTGGGGTGGCCTATGCCGTGCTCTTTGCATTCGGACCGGATCTGGTGCTGGAGCAGGGCGCGGGCGTCTTGTTTCAATGGCATGCGCTGTGGATGTTGGGCTGCGCGGCGGTGCTTTGGGTACTTTTGCCGCGCGACGTGCCTGTCACGGCGGTGGCGGGCGAAGGGTCGTTGTGGTGCGATCACAAGATGATTTATGCCTCGCCGTGGATTGCCGCACCGGCGATGGGGTTCTTTTTTCTACACGTTTTTGTATGTAGCTGTCCTGACACTGCTGCCGCCCGAAGTACCCGTGGCGCAACGCGCACTGGCGGCAACGGGGATGCCGCTGATCTCGATTGTGGTGTCCTTGACGCTTGGGGTCTGGTTGTTGGGCCGCATGCCGGCTGTTCGCCTCGTGCTATGGGGGTATCTGGCGGCCATGCCGGGCTTTGTGCTTTTGGCTTTGGGCTGGGGGCAGGGTCCGGGCATGCTGGCCGCAGGGCTTTGGTTGTCAGCGGCCTTGGGGATTGTGCAGGGGGCCAGTTTTGCAGCCATTCCCCAGTTGAACCAGACACCCGGAACGCGGGCGCAAGCGTCGGGTGCCATAGCGCAACTGGGCAATCTGGGCACGACCACCGGCACACCGGTTCTGGCGGCGGTCATGGTCGGGGCCGGGCCTTGGGGGTTGGCACTGGTGGCACTGGCCGCCTGCGCCTTGGGCATGTGCGTGCACGCGGTGCAGGCGCGGCGTCGTCAGATCCGTTCGATCTGACCACCACCGGCTGTCCAGTCGTGCAGGCCGCCCAAGTTCAGGACATCGTGAAATCCGAACCGCGCCAAAGCCTGTGCCGCCATGCCAGACCGTCCGCCGGACGCGCAATACACCGCCACGGGCTTTGAGATATCCAATTCGCAGCCCGGTTGCGATGGGTTGGCTTTGAGCGGGATCAGAGAAAGCGGGATTACGACCGCCCCTTTGGCCTTGCCCGACGCCTTCACCTCGGCCAGTTCGCGCACGTCGAGAAGGGTAATTTCGTTTCGCGCGACCTTGGTGGCGATATCAGAAATCGTCGGACGCGGAGTGGAGCGGAACAGATTAAGCATGACAGAACCTTTTGCTGTGTTGCCCCTATATATTCAGTCTTTTGCATATGTAAAGCTCCTTTTGATGTCGTTCCCATAATGTTCCCAAATTCAGGTTGGAGACTCGGTCGAAACGGCTTATGTCTCTGGCGTTATTGTGGGGTTGGTCATGGCTGAGCAGAAGTTCATCGAGGTGCGCGGCGCGCGAGAGCATAACCTCAAGGGCATCGATGTGGATATTCCCCGCGATCAGTTGGTGGTGATCACCGGGCTTTCCGGCTCTGGCAAGTCATCCTTGGCCTTTGATACGATCTATGCCGAAGGGCAGCGGCGCTATGTTGAAAGCCTGTCGGCCTATGCCCGTCAATTTCTGGACATGATGGGTAAGCCGGATGTGGACCACATCTCGGGCCTGTCACCGGCGATCTCGATTGAACAGAAAACCACGTCGAAGAACCCCCGGTCCACAGTCGGGACGGTCACGGAAATCTACGATTACATGCGTCTTCTGTTCGCCCGGGTCGGCACGCCGTATTCTCCCGCCACCGGCTTGCCGATCACCGCGATGCAGGTGCAGGACATGGTGGATGCCGTGATGGCGATGCCGGAAGGCAGCCGCGCCTATCTGCTGGCCCCCATCGTGCGTGATCGTAAAGGAGAGTATCGCAAAGAATTTCTGGACCTGCGCAAGCAGGGCTTCCAGCGCGTCAAGGTCAATGGCCAGTTCTACGAATTGGAAGAACCGCCAACGCTTGACAAGAAATTCCGCCATAATATCGATGTTGTGGTGGATCGGATCGTGGTGCGCGAAGGGCTGGAAACCCGGCTGGCCGACAGTTTCCGCACCGCCCTCAACCTTGCGGACGGTATTGCTGTGGTGGAAACCGCTCCTGCCGAGGGCGGGGGCGAGCGAATTACCTATTCCGAGAAATTTGCCTGTCCGGTCAGCGGGTTTACCATTGCCGAAATCGAACCGCGCCTGTTTTCCTTCAACGCGCCGTTCGGGGCCTGTCCGGTGTGTGATGGGCTTGGGGTGGAGCTGTTCTTTGATGAACGCCTTGTGGTGCCCGATCAGGGGCTGACCCTGATGCAGGGTGCCATCGCGCCGTGGTCAAAGTCGAAATCGCCGTATTTCACCCAGACAATAGATGCGCTGGCCAAACACTACGAATTTGACAAGAAAAAGAGATGGAAGGATCTGCCTGCGCATGTTCAGCAGATTTTCCTGCATGGCTCGCATGGCGAGGAGATCGATTTCCGCTATGATGAAGGCGGCCGCATCTATCAGGTACGCCGGGTGTTCGAGGGCGTGATCCCGAACATGGAACGGCGCTACAAGGAAACCGACAGCACTTGGTCGCGCGAAGAAATGGAGCGCTATCAGAACAACCGCGATTGCGGTGCCTGTGGTGGGTATCGCCTGCGGCCCGAAGCCCTTGCGGTGAAGATCGGCGGCTTGCATGTCGGACAGGTTGTGCGGATGTCGATCAAGGAAGCCTTCGCCTGGATCGGGTCGGTGCCCGAGGCGCTGAGCAAGCAGAACAATGAAATCGCACGGGCGATTCTGAAGGAAATCCGCGAACGCCTGGGGTTTCTTGTGAATGTCGGCCTCGACTATCTGACACTGTCGCGCAACGCCGGCACTTTGTCGGGCGGTGAATCACAACGGATCCGGCTTGCCAGCCAGATCGGTTCGGGGCTGACGGGGGTGCTTTATGTGCTCGACGAGCCATCCATCGGCCTGCACCAGCGCGACAATGACCGGCTGTTGACCACGTTGAAAAATTTGCGCGATCAGGGCAACACCGTTCTGGTGGTCGAACATGATGAAGACGCCATCCGCGAAGCCGACTATGTGTTCGACATTGGTCCCGGTGCCGGGGTGCATGGGGGACGGGTGATTGCACATGGCACGCCAGAACAGGTGGCAGCAGATCCTGCCAGTCTGACGGGCCAGTACCTTTCGGGTGCGCGCAAGATCGCCGTGCCAAAGGTCCGGCGCAAGGGAAGTGGGAAAAAGCTGACCGTTGTCGGCGCGAGCGGGAACAACCTGAAAAATGTCACCGTGAATTTCCCGTTGGGCAAATTCGTTTGCGTGACCGGTGTTTCCGGGGGGGGCAAATCCACGCTGACCATCGAGACTCTGTTCAAGACCGCCGCCGGAAAGCTGAATGGCGCGCGGGAGACGCCGGCACCTTGCGAAACCATCACCGGGTTCGAACATCTGGACAAGGTGATCGACATTGACCAGCGGGCGATCGGCCGGACACCGCGCAGCAACCCGGCCACCTACACCGGGGCCTTTGGCCCAATCCGCGACTGGTTTGCCGGCCTTCCGGAATCCAAGGCGCGTGGCTATCTGCCGGGACGGTTCTCGTTCAACGTCAAGGGCGGGCGGTGTGAGGCCTGTCAGGGCGACGGAGTCATCAAGATCGAGATGCACTTCCTGCCCGATGTCTATGTCACCTGCGAGACGTGCAAGGGGCGGCGCTACAACCGGGAAACTTTGGAAATAAAGTTCAAAGACAAAAGTATATCAGACGTTCTTGATATGACGTGTGAAGATGCGCAAGGCTTCTTTCAGGCTGTGCCGGCCATCCGGGACAAGATGGATGCACTGTGTCAGGTCGGCCTTGGCTATATCAAGGTGGGTCAGCAGGCGACCACGCTATCGGGGGGCGAGGCGCAAAGGGTGAAGCTGTCCAAGGAACTGTCGCGCCGCGCAACCGGGCGCACCTTGTACATCCTTGACGAACCGACGACCGGTCTGCACTTCGAAGATGTGCGCAAGCTTCTGGAAGTCCTGCACGAACTGGTCGAACAGGGTAATACGGTGGTGGTGATTGAACACAATCTGGATGTCATCAAGACCGCTGACTGGATCATCGATATTGGTCCCGAAGGTGGTGATGGTGGCGGTGTGATCGTGGCCGAAGGCACGCCCGAGGATGTGGCCAAGGTCGAGGCGAGCCATACCGGGCGCTACCTGAAAGACATGCTGAAACCGCAGCGGCACGCGGCGGAATAAGCAGGGACATGGTGCGCAAAGGTCTGACAGTTCTGGGTCGCGCTGTGCAATTGGCATTGGTTGCTGGGCTACTGGTGTGGGCGTGGTTGGCGGTTGTGTTCCATGCAACCGGATGGCTGGCGACCAGCCTTGGCGGTGCTGTTTTGGCGATGGCGGCAGTTGCGGCCTTTGCGGCATGGCAGCGCCGTTGGGGGTCACTTTGGGCAGGCTTTGCCATCATCCTTGCGCTTGGGTCGGTCTGGTGGTTCGCGCAAGCGCCGCGCGATGATCGAAACTGGGCTTTTGATGTCCGACATGGCGTCACGGCCAGGATCGACGGCAGTCGCGTCACCTTGTCAAATGTTCGTAACTTCGACTGGCAAACCCCTGAAACCGCAGTGGAAAGCTGGGAAGATCGGGTAGTGGACATCGACACCATCACGTCAGTGGACATGTTCACCTCGGTCTGGGACAGCCCACTGATCGCGCACACCTTGGTCAGTTTTGGCTTTGCGGATGGTCAGCAGATTGTGTTTTCTGGTGAAATCCGACGAGAGCAGGGCGAGACGTTTTCCGCTCTTGGTGGGTTTTTCAAACTGTATGAGTTGGTGATGATCGCGGCGGATGAACGCGACATTGTTTATCTGCGGACCGACGTGCGTGGCGAAGATGTATCGCTTTTCCCGGTGACATTGTCGCCCGAGGCACGGCGGGACCTGTTTTTGACCTTTATCGACCGCGCGAACGCTTTGGCACAGCAGCCGGAATGGTATCACACCGTGCTGGCCAACTGCACCACGGTGCCATTTCAACTGGTCAAGAGTATCGCGCCCGATCTGGCCTTTGACTGGCGGGTGCTCGCGTCGGGGCATTTGCCCGGCTATCTGCACGATTTGGGGGTGCTGCGCCCTGACCTGCCGCTTGACACTGTGCTGGCCCGCGCGCGGCTGGGAAAATCGGGCAACATGGCGGCTCACGGCACCGCCTATTCGCAGATGTTGCGGCGCCGGTGGGCAAACTGACAAAGCGGCCCCAAAGGACCGCCCTGTCAGGCTTCGTCGTGTCAGCCCTTTTTCATGGGGCAGGTGTTCATGCCCAGAATGGAATAGAGCGGGCAGGTTTGCAGCAAGCCGGTCGCCAAAGGGATGATGCCAAGCAGATACAGCCAACGATAGCTGCCTTCGGTGTTGAGGAAGAAACCGGCGATCAGGGCAAGCCCGACCACGATACGCAAGATACGGTCAATGCCGCCGACATTGGTTTTTAACATGGCGTTTCCTTTCAAGGCACGCAGGGATTGTTCGAAGCGATCTTATTCAAACTATAGTATATTTTTTTTCGCACCGATGCGACGGAATAGCGACAGGGTCGAACTTGCGGCATTGCGACGCAAGGTTTCCGCCTTGGTTGTGCACGAGTGACGCTGGATCATCCCATTGGCCCGGCACGGCAAGCAGCTTGGACGGACAACATGGCCGTCTGTCCGCACCACATATCCCCAGTGATTCGCGAGGCCCGTTCTGGATTTGTCCCTAACCTTGGACGCACTGTCGCTAAGTTGGAAACCCGCTCAGGCTATAGGGGTATCCCCCCAAGAACGACTCACGTCAGGGTAGCAAAATTCGCGAAATTGCGGCGAAACTTTGACTTAGTTGTGAATTTTCCGCACACAGATAGGGAACGAAAAGAAAGTTAAGGCATTCCAGTATTCACCTGTTCCCATTTATTTTTCGGAGGTGCAAATGAAGCATTTTGTAAGTAGTTCTCTTCTCGCGGCCACCTTGGTCGTGTCGGGCATGACGGCAGCGCAAGCCGCAACAGTCTCGGTTGATTTCAATTTCGAGGGGCTTTCCGGCAATACCGCGGCAGCTTTGAATTTCACCGATGTTGATACGGGCCTTATGCTTGCCGTGACGCCGCACAATTTCGCCGACATCTCGACGATTGGTGCAAACGCAACGATCACTGCAAATTACCCCGAAGTTGCAATCGGGATAAACAACAACGGCATTGGGGTATGTGAACCCAACACTGGTGCCGCCGCCAATTGCAAGGGCAGTGACGAGTTGGACGGTGGAGGATCTGTTGACAAAGGTGTCAGGAGCACCACCGATAACGAACTCTTGCTGTTCGCTTTCGACCGCATCGTGTCGTCGATTACCGTGATCTGGTCGAACAATGACACGAATGATCGGATCAGCCTGTTCGAAGGTGCGGCGCTTACCCTGACGAATATCTTCAACGCAATCGCGCCATCAGATAGTTCGCAAGCGCTTGCGATCACCGGCCCCCTTGACGTTTTCGGCCTGGGCGTTCAGGGCGACAGTGATCAAGTCCGTATTGCGGGTTTGCGCGTATCGTTTGAACGTGATGTTCCCCCGCCACCACTGCCGCCGGTTCCGTTGCCGGCCGCTGGCTGGATGATGCTGGCCGGACTTGGTGGCCTTGCCGCGATGCGTCGCCGCAAGCGCGCCTGATCCGCGCCGGAACCGAATAAAAGGGCGGCCTTTCGGGCCGCCCTTTTTTCGTCAATCCATCTGTTTGAAGTTGAAGGCCGAGCCTTCCTTGATCCCCGAGGGCCAACGAGAGGTGATGGTCTTGGTCCTTGTGTAAAACCGGAACGAATCCGGACCATGCTGGTTCAGGTCACCAAATGACGATTTCTTCCAGCCTCCGAAGGTGTGATAGGCCAGTGGCACCGGGATCGGCACGTTGATCCCGATCATCCCCACGTTGATCCGGTTGGCAAAATCGCGCGCGGTGTCGCCATCGCGGGTGTAAAGCGCGATGCCATTGCCGTATTCGTGGTCCATCGCGTAACCGATGGCCTCCTCATAGGTTTTCGCGCGCACGGTGGACAGGACCGGGCCAAAGATCTCCTTGCGGTAGATCTCCATGTCGGTGGTCACATGGTCAAACAGGTGCGGGCCGACGAAGAAGCCATCCTCATAGCCTTGCAGGGCAAAGCCGCGGCCATCGACAACCAGTTTCGCGCCTTGGTCAATTCCTGTCTCGACCAGCCGCAGGATATTGGCCTTGGCGGCAGCAGTGACCACGGGGCCATAATCTACATCATTGCCCGAGGTATAGGGTCCGACCTTCAGCTTTTCGATCCGCGGGATCAACTTTTCGATCAGCCGGTCGGCGGTTTCATCCCCCACCGGCACCGCGACCGATATCGCCATGCAGCGTTCGCCCGCAGCGCCATAGCCCGCGCCGATCAGCGCATCGGCAGCAAGGTCCATGTCAGCGTCGGGCATGATGATCATGTGGTTCTTGGCACCGCCAAAGCACTGCACCCGTTTGCCATTCGCGCAACCGCGACCATAGATATATTCGGCAATCGGGGTCGAGCCGACAAAGCCGATACCCGCAATCTGGGGGTTGTCCAGAATGGCATCTACCGATTCCTTGTCGCCGTTGATCACCTGAAACACGCCGTCAGGCAGGCCGGCTTCCTGCATCAACTCGGCCAGCATCATCGGCACCGACGGATCGCGTTCGGATGGCTTGAGGATGAAAGCATTACCACAGGCCAAGGCCGGGCCCATTTTCCACATCGGAATCATGGCGGGAAAGTTGAATGGTGTGATTCCGGCTGCGACGCCAATGGGTTGGCGCATGGAATACATGTCGATTCCAGGGCCCGCGCTGTCGGTGAATTCACCCTTCAACAGATGTGGCGCGCCGATGCAGAACTCGATCACCTCCAAACCGCGCTGCACGTCACCCTTGGCGTCGGGAATGGTCTTGCCATGTTCGGATGACAGGGCCTCGGCCAACTTGTCCATGTCGCGGTTCAACAGGTCCACGAATTTCATCATCACGCGGGCGCGGCGCTGCGGGTTGGTGGCCCCCCACTTCACCTGCGCCTTGGCGGCATCCGCTGTGGCGGCGTCCAGTTCCGCCTTGGAGGCAAGCGCCACGCGGGCCTGCACCTCGCCGGTGGCGGGGTTGAACACATCGGCAAAGCGGCCCGATGTGCCTTTGACATGCTTGCCGTTGATCCAGTGACCGATTTCTTTCATCAGAGCCTCCCTTTGGGTTGCGGTCACAATAGTCTTGCGGAAACGCCAGATAAAGCGGCAATATTTCAAAAAGGTTTTGCAGGATTGCATGGGTATGGATTGGGACGATCTGCGGGTGTTTCTGGCGGTGGCGCGGTCCGAGACCCTGTCAGGCGCGGGAAAGCGTTTGGCACTGGATCCGGCGACGGTGGGGCGGCGGATTGCGCGGCTGGAAGAACGCACCGGGGCGCGACTGTTCCTGAAGTCCCCCCAGGGTTATGCGCTGACCGAAGAAGGCGCGACGCTGATACCGCATGCCGAAGCCGCCGAGGCGGCGCTGACGACGGCGCAAGAGGCGTTGACCGGTGGCGCCGGGGCCGGGCTGGCGGGACAGATCCGATTGGGCGCCCCGGATGGTTGTGCCAACTACCTGCTGCCGCAGGTGATCCGGGCGATTTGCGATGAAAACCCTGGCCTTGAGGTGCAGATCGTCGCCCTGCCACGGGTGTTCAACCTGTCACGGCGCGAGGCGGATATGGCCATCGGGGTCAGTCGGCCAACGGCGGGGCGACTGACCGTGCAAAAGCTGACCGAGTACCGGCTACATCTGGCAGCGCACCCTGACTATCTGGCAAAAGCACCAGCCTTGCGCGCGCTGACCGACCTGCAGGCGCATCGGGTGGTCGGGTATATCGCCGACATGATCTTTGATAAGGAACTGGATTATCTGACGGGACTTGGGGCCAATACACCGTCCATGGCATCGAATTCGGTTTCGGTTCAGCTTCACCTGTTGCGTGCCGGGGCAGGTATCGGTGTGGTGCATGACTTTGCGCTGCCCTTTGCGCCCGAGTTGGTGAAGGTATTGCCGGATGCACTGTCACTGACACGCGCCTTCTGGCTGATCCGGCATGAG